>JBBDYK010000241.1:0-9223 GCA_040901665.1 Pirellulales bacterium
CAAACAAACCAACCCCACGTTCACCCTGCCAGCAGTTGAATAAGCTTCAAAGCCGGGGGCTGAACGGGCACAGAGTTTCCCGCTTGCGAACTGCGGGGGTCGGAGTTTTCAAAAAACCCGGTTCAACCCATTCAGCGCCGCCACGCGATAGGCTTCGGCCATGGTGGGATAGTTGAACGTCGTGTTGGTGAAATAGTGCAGCGTGTTGTGCGGCGGCGGCTGCAGCATGATCGCCTGGCCGATATGAATGATCTCGGCCGCGCTCTGCCCGAAGCAATGGATGCCCAACAGCTCCAGCGTCTCGCGGTGAAACAGCAGCTTCAGCATGCCCACGGTTTGCCCCGTGATTTGCGCCCGGGCCAGGTGCTTGAACATGGCCTTGCCAACCTCGTACGGCACTCGCTGGTCGGTCAGCTCGCGCTCGGTCTTGCCGATTGATGAGATTTCCGGACTGGTATAGATGCCGGTCGGAATGTCCTGCACCAGCCGATGATTCGGATCGCCGCAAAAGTGGCTGGCCGCGAAGCGTCCCTGATCGTACGAGGCGCTGGCCAGCGACGGATAGCCCACCACGTCGCCCACCGCGTAAATGTGCGGCTGCGCCGTCTGATAGTGCTCGTTCACCTCGATCTGGCCGCGATGGTTCGGCTGGATGCCGATGTTCTCCAATTGCAGGCTTTCGGTGTTGCCGCTGCGGCCGTTGGCCCACAACAGCACGTCGGAGCGCACCTTCTTGCCGCTTTTCAGATGCAAGATCACGCCGCTATCCGTCGGCTCCACGCGCTCGTATTCCTCGCAGTGCAAGATGCGCACGCCGGTTTCCGACAAGTGATAGCTCAAGGCGTCGATGATCTCCTCGTCCAGAAAGCTCAACAACTTGTCGCGCGTGTTGACCAGCGTTACGCGCACTTGCATGTTGCGCATCATCGACGCATACTCGCAGCCCACCACGCCGGCGCCATAGATGGTGATGCTCGCGGGCGTCCGATCCAGCAACAGCAGCGTGTCGCTGTCCACGATGCGCGGGTGCGTGAAATCGACGTCCGTCGGCCGATAAGGTCGCGAGCCGGTGGCGATCACGAATCCTTCCGCCGAGAAATGCTTCGGAGCGTGCTGCGGGTGCAGCACCTCGATCGTGTGCGGATCGACGAAGTGCGCCTCGCCCGGCACCAGCGTCACGTCGTTGCGGTCGTAGAAACCCTGCCGCAGCGAAACCTGTTGCCGGATCACCGAGTTGGCCGACGCCACCAACTCCGGCAGCGAGAAGTGCGGCGCCACTCCCATTTGCTTGTAGATCGGGCTTTGGCTGCACACGTTGACGTGATAGATGGCCTGCCGCAGCGCCTTCGAGGGAATTGTGCCCCAGTGCGTGCAGCCGCCCCCCACCTGCGCGTAACGCTCGACCGTGGCCACGCTGCGGCCGCACTTCGAGGCGCTCATCGTCGCGCCCTCGCCGCCCGGACCCGTGCCGATCACGATGATCTCGAAATTCTGCGTATCGACGTTCACCGTCTTCTCCTTCGACGCACATCCACGCGCGCGTCTGATTTCCGGCGCCGCCCACGCCAACTTCCGAAGAATACCTTACTGCGACGATTCGGGCGGCTTGTTGCCGGGAATCAATTCCAGGCATACCAACCGATCCGCCCCGCGCACATACAACAAGCCGTGCGACAGGATCGGCGCCGCCCACGCCGGGTATTTGAGCAAACGCGGAGGACCGAAATCGAACGCGTCGTTGCCCGCCGCTCCCGCGGCGCCGCGCAAAATCACCTCGGCCACCGGCTCGTACTTCTGCGCGTTTGCCTTCAGCAGCCGCAACGCGCCGTCCTCGCTCAGGCAGACGAAGTGCCCGTCGACATACAATAGCGATGCCCGCGTCAATCCCGGCTCGCTCCACATTACGTTGCCGGTCGCCAGCTCCACACAGCGCAGCTCGGCATTCTCGGTGTGCCTTCCGCTCGAGGCATACAAATATCCATCGATCTCGATGGCCGTGTTCCAATGCGTCTGCATCGACTTGTCGCGCCGCTTCTCGGCATCCGACCACACGACGTCGGCATTTCCCGGCCGCACGCGCAGCAGGGCGCTGCCGGGTCCGTATGTTTCCGCAATGAACACCAGGTCGTTCTTCACCACGGGGTCGCTGGCGTTGACGCTTTCGAGCACGCCCGCCCGCCAGGGAAACTGAAACTCCACTTTCCCCGTCGCCGGCTCAAAGCCCACCAGGCCCCCGCGCGCCAACACGAAGCACCACCGCCGTCCGGCGATCGTCGCCAGCTTCGGCGTGGCATAACTGGCCAACTCGTCGGTGATCTTATAGCGCACAGCGCCGGTTATCTTGTCGAACGCCACGATGCCCGAGCCATTCCCCTCGACCAGGTTCAACCGCCCCGGCGGAATGCGTTTGCTCTCGGGCGGGCTGCCGCCGATTTGCACGATTAGCAGGTCGCCTTCGACCACCGGCGTGCTGCCCACGCCGAAGAAGTTTTGAATCACGCCGAACTCGGCCGCCGTGTCGATTTTCCAAAACAGCTTGCCCGTGGCCGCGTCCAAACAGTGCAGCATGCCTTCGGCGCCAAAAATGTAGACGCGTCCGTCGCTCACCACCGGCGAGCTGCGCGGGCCGTTGTCGTAGCCGTACAGATCCTGAAACTCGCTGGGATACGCGAATGTCCACAACAACTTTGCGGTGCGGGGGTCGAGGGCGCGCAGTCGGGCGGAACCTTCCACGCGATCAAACTGGTACAAGCGCCCGTCCGCAATTGCCGGCATGCAATAGCCCGAGCCCAACTCCAACTGCCACACCAGTGGCGGACCTTCCTTGGGCCAGCGCGTCAGAATGCCGCGCTCCGAAGTCTTACTGTCGGCCGTGGGACCTAAAAAGCCGGGCCAGTCGCTCCCCGCCGGGCTCCTGTCGGCCGGCGTCTGCGCGCATGCCGAGGCCCATGCCCATGCAATCATCGCGATGACCAGCGCAAACAGCCGCATCGGATCCGATTTCAAATGCCCAAACTGCAATCCCCAACCGTACGTTCCGCTCACTATAATTCATGGGCCGCTCGATCGTCAGGGGCCTGGGGCCCGGGAAAGCTCGGACAAGTGCATGCTCGCTGTCAATTCACGCATTCGAATTCCCGACTCCGAGCTGGAGCTCAGCTACGTGCGCAGCTCCGGCCCCGGCGGCCAGAACGTCAACAAGGTCAGCAGCAAGGCCGTGCTCCGCTGGAATGCGCTGGCCAGCGCCGCACTGCCGGATGACGTTCGCCAACGCTTTCAGGCAAAGTTCAAGAGCCGCCTCACCACCGAAGGCGAGCTGATCATCACCAGCCAACGTTATCGCGACCAGCCGCGCAACGCCGCCGATGCGCGCGAGAAGCTCCGCGCCATGCTGGCCTCGGTCGCCACCGCGCCCAAGAGACGCAAACCGACCCGGCCCACCAAGGGCTCCGTCGAGCGCCGCATCAAGAGCAAGCAAACGGTCGCCCGCAAGAAGCAGCTTCGCCGCGGCGTCTCCGACGAGTGACGCTTGCCATCAGTGCCAGTGCACTGGCCGCCGCCCCGCATGCCAGCAGCGACTTTGCCGCCTAGGCAAGATCGGACGACTTGCGCCGCCAACTTGCGGGCAGCAACCGCAATCAGGAAAAGTCGCGGTTGCGCCGTATCCGATGATTCTCTTGGCTGCCGGTCTGCTCGATCGACCTGCACGCATCGCCCCTCTCCTCGCTCACGTCTCGCTCCCGCCCCTCGAGTACTCTGCCATGAAGCCGCATTTTCTTGTCGCCTTGCTGTTCGCACTGTGCCTGAGCGTCCGCGCCTCCGCGGCGGATTGTTGTGCGCACTGCGGATGTCAAACCTCGTGCTGCAAAGTTTGCCGCCTGGTGCCTGACGTGAAGAAGATCACCACGCCGGTCTACGACTGCGAGTGCGAGGAGTTTTGCGTGCCCGGCAAGAGCGAGTGCTGCGTCGGCTGCGATGAGTGCGGTTGCCGCAAGCTGTTCTACACGCCCACCTGCGGCAAGGTGCGCACGCGCGTCAAGCTCGTCAAGACGAACGAAACCACCGAAGTCAAGACGTTCAAGTGCGTGGTCGAGGATCTGTGCCCCCAGTGCGTGCAGCAATGCGGCGCGACGCTGGTGCCAACGGCCAGTGCCGCCGTTGCCAATGCCGAATCAGAATCGTGGACGGCACGTGCCATGCGCAGCCTGCCGCTGGCGAGCCGTCGCAACGCGTCCGACGAACCGCAAACCGTCGCCGAGCCCACGAACGCCTCGCCGCAACCCGCGGCGCCCAGCGCGGCGGGCGAGGTAGCGCGTCCGGCCAATCCGCTCGCCCGCCTGCTCAAGCCGCATGCCAATCGCAAGTAGAGCGGCCCTTTCGCTCTTCCCGCGTCACGGTGGCCCGTCCCGAGCGTCCGAGATATAATACTGGCGTCTTTGGCCCGTATTGAATATCCCGACGAGAAATCATGGCGCGGCGGCACGACATCGATCGCATCCTGAAAGACTGGCCCTACGAGCCGGGCGAGATCAGCGCGCGCGTCGTCCGCGCAGGGGACGGGCGTGAAGTGCTGCAAATGCGGGTGGAAATGGGAGTGCTGCAACTCGAGGTCGAAGGCCGCCCCGACGGCCAGCATCCCAGCGGCGCCGACACCTATTTCGAGTATCTGCAAGGCGTGGCGGCCAAAGCGGGCGACGATTTCGAGCTCAATCCGCAGCAGTGCCTCGAAGCCGACCGCGAGTTCATGCAGTATTACCACCGCCGCGTGTGCTGGCTGGCCTTGCGCGAATTTCGCCGCGCCACCAAGGACGCCGACCACACCCTGGCGTTCATGGACTTCGTGCGCGATCATTCGCCCAACGAGGAATGGACCCTCTCGCACGAGCAATACCGGCCGTTCGTGCTGTTCCACCGCGTGCAGGCCAGCACGCTGGCTCAACTGGAAGAGCAGGGGCCCGAAGACGCCGTGCAGGAATTAGACCGCGGCATGACGCAGTTTCAGACCCTCTTCGAAGAGTTCGAGGCCGACGATGACTTCGAGGACGACGAGCTCGTGCGGCGGCTGGTGGAGCTGCGCGACACGCTCCGCGAGCAGTACGACCTGAAACCCACTCTGAACGAGCAACTGGCCAAGGCCGTCGAAACCGAGCAATACGAGTTAGCCGCCCGCCTGCGCGACGAAATCACCCGCCGCGAAGCCAAACGCACTTAGCCCGTCTCGCTGCCGGGCCCGACTCGCTGCCGGCAGTCTGAACGCTGCACCCCAACCACGCAGGGTGCGGCCGGCATCTTGCCAGTGCCCGTTGGAGTTCTCCGGCAGCAAACCTGCGCAACTTGCTCAAGTTCCTCTCTGCTGGCAGGTCCGTTTGTAACTTCGTTTTGTAAATTTGTACACTACCCCCGTCCGAACAACTACGGCGCCATTTCGCGTAACCACTCACCGGCGAACGCCTTCGGCGAGTTGGCATTTTTTCGCGACCGATTGGCACGCGCGCTGCTTTAGTCCTCCCTCGCGATCCCATCTCGTCCAGATCACATCGGAAGCGACAAAGGAGTGTTCTCATGCTCGTCCTCACGCGAAAGACCAAGCAGCAGATCCAGGTCGGCCCCAACATCACCATCACTATTCTGCAAATCAAGGGGCAGGCCGTGCGAGTGGGCATCGAGGCGCCGCAAGACGTGGCCGTATTGCGAACCGAGCTGGCCCAGCGGCTGGCCAATGGCAGCGACGACCCGACCGTGCTGGCCGCCGTCGAAAAAATCGAGCGCGAGAAGGCAATATCTTCCAGCCCCAAGCGCGAACGTAATAGTGGCCGATCCAACCAATCGGCCCATGGGTCCCTGCGATGCCGGACTCCTCGCGTTGAGGATGCACCTGTGGATTCTCCCTACCAGTCGATGGGTCCGGCATCGCTTTTACGCCCCGGTCGCCGCAAGCGTCTCTCGGTGCGCTAAAATGCCCGTGCCCGTCTGATAACGCGCTCGCCCAGAAGAGCGCTCCCGCACTGGACTGTTGAAGTTCCCGCAACGATTCCCTCCCCCGGAGCGATGGTCCGCCCAGGCCATCGCTCCATTTTTTTGCGCGCCCCCATTCCTGCCCGGGCATGCTAAATTCTAGAGGGCGGCGTCGCCCCGCTCCGCATGGACTTGCTTCGATCCGATCGCCGCGCCGCCTCCGCAAAGGCCTCGATGAACCTCCCCCAACTTCTCTCCGCCGCCTTCGAGCATCACCAGGCTGGCCACGCGGACCAGGCCGAGCAGCTCTATCGCCAGATTCTCGCCGTCGAGCCGCATCAGCCCGACACGCTGCACCTGCTCGGCGTGCTCTGCATGCAGTCGGGCAAAAACGAGCAGGCCGTCGAGCTGATCAGCCAGTCATTTGCCTTGCGACCCACGCATGTCGAAACCGCCAATCACCTGGGCGCAGCCTACGGCGCGCTCGGGCGCTACGAAGAAGCCGTCACCGTGCTGCGCCGCGCCGCGCAAATGGCGCCGCAAGACGCCTCGATCCATTACAATCTCGGCACGGCGCTGCGCAACGCCAATCGCCCTCAAGAATCGATCGTCAGCCTGCGCCACGCCGTGGCCGCCGACCCCAAGCTGGCCGAAGCCCATTACAATCTGGGCAACACCCTGCGCGAGCTCAAGCAATACGACCAATCCGAGGCCAGCTATCGCGCCGCGCTGGCCGCTCGACCCGACTACATCCGCGCCATCATCAACCTCGGCCATTTGCTCCGCGAATTGAAACGCTACGACGAAGCCATCGACGTGCTGCAAAGGGCCATCGCCATCGATCCAAACCATGCCGGCGCGCACACCAACCTAGGCACAACGATCCGCGACACCGGCCGCTATGCCGAGGCCGTCCCTGTTTTGCAAAGAGCGATCGAGCTCAATCCGCTCTCGGCCGAGGCCTATAACAACCTCGGCACCACCTATCATGCACTAGGCCAATCCGACGAAGCCGGCCGCTGCTACGACGAGGCCTTGCGCATTAATCCCGAGCTGGCCGACGCCCATCTCTCCCGCGCAACCTGGCGCCTGCGCAACGGCGACCTGGCCGGCGGATTCGAGGAATACGAGTGGCGTTGGAAAACCAAGGTCTTCGCCGACCGCGGCTTTGCGCAGCCGCGTTGGAACGGCGAGGAGCTCTCCGGCCGCACGATCCTGCTCTATGCCGAGCAGGGACTGGGCGACACGCTCCACTTCGTGCGCCTTGCCGCCCTGGCGCGCCAGCGCGGTGGCCGCGTGATTGTCGAATGCCACGCGCCGCTGGTCGACTTCCTGGCCGGCTGTTCGCTGGCCGACGTGGTCATCCCGCTGCACTCGCCGTTGCCGGCGTTCGACGTGCACGCGCCGCTGATGAGCTTGCCGCACATCCTCAAGCTCACGCCCGATCAGTTCTGGCACGGACCGTATCTCGCCGCCGATCCCCAGCGCGTTGCATTTTGGCGCCAACGTCTCGCGCCATTTCCCGGCTTCCGCGTCGGCATCTGCTGGCGGGGTAACCGCGAACACGTCTTCGACGCGCAGCGCACGCTGCCCCTGGCGGCTCTTGCTCCGCTGGCCCGCGTGCCAGGCGTCCGTCTGGTCAATCTGCAGAAAGACGCCACCGACGACGAGCTTTCGCAAGCGGGCGTCGAGGTGATCGGTGGATTCGAACACGACGCGCGCCCGACCGACAGCTTTGCCGACGCCGCCGCCGTCATCCAGCAGCTCGATCTGGTCATCACGGTCGATACCTCAGTCGCCCATCTCGCCGGCGGACTCGCCACGCCCACCTGGGTCGCTATTTCCGCCAATCCCGACTGGCGCTGGCAGCACACCGGCGACCGCACGCCTTGGTATCCCACCCTGCGCCTCTTCCGGCAGGAAAAGCTCCACCACTGGGACGAAGCGATCGAGCGCATCGCCCGCGAACTGGCGAAATGTAGCTGAAGTCGCAATGCCTGGTAGCGGAAGTCGCAAGACTTCAGCAGCACCACAAACCGCCGACACTCAAAGCTTCCGCGCCGCGGCCCAATTCTCTCGCTCTTCTCGCACGATTCTCCCACCCAGCAGACCGCCCGCAGGCGCCACGAAACGTTGACGCCCGATTTCCATTCGGGGTATACTGTCGCCGGTCGCTACCCGCTGGAACATTCCCCGAAACGCGAGTGGTTTCATGGCTTGTTGCGCTCACCCCGCCTGCCGACTCCCCCACGTCGCGACTTTCATCGCGCTGACGTGCGTCGCTGTGCTGGGGTTTTGCTCCGCCGTCGCCGCGGACGATGCCAGCCACGCCGCCGAGTACGCCGCACCGCTGGCGCAACGCACCACGACCGAGCAACTCGACGGCCTGCTCGTGCGCCTGGCCCCCGCGGCCATGAGCGCCGCCCCATTGCCCGACGAAGAATTCCTGCGCCGCGCCAGTTTCGACCTGATCGGCCGGCAGCCCACGCTCGACGAGCAGCAAGCGTTCGCCACCGACGCTTCCCCCAGCAAGCGCCGCGATCTGGTCGACCGCTTGCTCGATAGCGAAGCGTTCGGACAGAACTGGGCCAACTATTGGAGCGACACGATTGCCTTTCACGTGCCGCCGCCGGAGCTGACCTATCTCGACTATCGACCGCTCAAGCAATGGCTGTCCGGCGGTTTGAATTCCAATGCCGCCTGGGACGACATCGTCCGCGAGTTGGTCACCGCCAAAGGCAAAGTGGCCGAAGTGCCGGCCGCCACCTTCGTCGGCTATCACCAGGCCAACGCCACGAACCTGGCCGCCGAAACTAGCCGCATCTTCCTGGGCCAGCAAATCCTCTGCGCCCAGTGCCACGACCATCCGTTCGATCACTGGAAGCGCACCGAGTTTCATGCGTTGGCCGCCTTCTTCGCCCGCTCCAAGGCCAAGCTTCCCTGGAACGACGGCCCCGGCACCATCGTCTCCTCCGCCGAAAAGGGCGAACATGTCATGCCCGACATGGACGATCCCGCCAGGCCGGGCAACAAGATGAAGCCCGAATTCCTCATCCACAACGAGTCCGATCCGCGCATCGGCCGAGACGACGCCGAGCGCCGCCAACGGCTGGCCGATTGGGTCACCTCGCGCGAGAACCCCTGGTTCGCCCGCGCCTACACCAACCGCATCTGGTCGCGCCTCATGGGCCGCGGCTTCTACGAGCCGGTTGACGACTTGGGAGATTCGCAAGTGCCCCTCTGGCCCGAGGTGCACGAAGCCCTCTCC
>JBBDYK010000241.1:9233-21509 GCA_040901665.1 Pirellulales bacterium
CAGGCCACTTCCGCGCGTCGGCCTACGACGTCAAGGATCTGTTCCGTCTGCTCATGCACTCCGACGCTTACGCCCGCGGGCTGCGGATGGCCCCGGCCAGCAGCAGCGAGCCCGCAAAGAGCGAACCATTGCGGATGCGCGGTGACGAAATCTTCGCGGCCCTGGCCGTGGGCATCGAGCTGCCCAACGTCACGCCGCCCGCCGTGGCGCCCACCGCCGAGATTCGCTTTCCCCCGCCGCCGGCCAGCACGCGCGACCTGGTGAACGCCGCCTTCGGCACCGATCCGTCGCTTGCGCCGCTCGACGCTCCGCGCACCATGGGCCAGGCGCTGTGGATGATGAACAACGAGCAACTGCAACAGCAAATCAACGCCGCCCCGGACAGCGGCACGATGCTGGCCCAACTGCTGGCCGAGCACGCCGACGACACGGCCGCCTGCCGGCAACTGTACGCCCGCGTGCTGGCCCGCCAACCGTCGGCCGACGAACAAACCATTGCGCTGGCGCATATCGAGAAGCTCGGCGATCGTCGCGCGGCCTTTGAAGATCTCTTGTGGAGCCTCGTTAACTCGGCCGAGTTCACCACGCGCAAATAAACCCAGGCACCCAGCTCGCATGTCTCGACTCCATCCGATTCTCGACGTCGACGTCACGGCCGATGGGGTCGTCAGCCGCCGCGGTTTTCTGCGCGGGGCGCTGGCCGCCGGCGCGGGCCTGGCCTCGCTCGGCTGGCACGACCTGCTGGTGGCCAAGGCCGCCGAGCTGCGCAAATCCGGCAAATCGATGATCCTGCTCTGGATGGACGGCGGGCCCAGCCAGTACGAAACGTTCAACCCCAAGCCCGGCTCGAAATATCAAGGGCCGGCCCTGGCCATCAACACGTCGATCCCCGGTGTGCAGTTCGCCGAGTTCTGGCCCCAGACCGCGCGAATGCTCGACCGCATCGCACTCATCCGCTCGATGGTCTCCAGCGAACGCGAGCACGATCGGGCCATTGCCTTGGCGCGCACCGGCTATCTGCTCAATCCCGCCGTGCGCTATCCGGCCTGGGGCTCGCTGGTGGCCCGCGATCGAGAGCAGTTCGAAAGCGACCTGCCGTCGTTCGTCCGCATCGGCAAACCGCGCATCACCACCCGCGACGTCGACGCCGGCGTGCTGGGCGTGCGCTACAATCCGTTCAAGATCGACGCGCCCGGGCAAATGCCGCCCAACGTCACGCCCTCGGTCGATGCCGACGTCGTGCGCCGCCGCCTGGAACTAACCGGTCAGCTCGACGGCGCGTTTGCCCGCGCCGGCGGCGCGGCGGCCGTGGCCGAGAAGCAACAGGTTTACGATCGCACGGCCCGGCTGGTGCTCAGCCCGCGCGTCGGCGCGTTCGATCTTTCCAGCGAGCCCGATACGCTGCGCGACGCATACGGCCGCACCAACTTTGGCCAAGGCTGCCTGCTCGCCCGCCGGCTCATAGAGCAAGGCGTCAGCTTCGTCGAAGTGCTAAGCACCGGCGCCATCAGCGACCAGGGTTGGGACACGCACAAGCTCGGCTTCGAGCAAACGCCCCATCTGTGCAACGAAGTCGATCCAGCCTACACCACGCTGCTAACCGATATGGCCGATCGAGGCCTGCTCGACAATACGCTCGTGGTCTGGATGGGCGAGTTCGGCCGCACTCCCAAATTCAAGAGCGACGGCGGACGCGAGCACTACTCCGAGGGCTGGCAGGTCGGACTCTCCGGCGCCGGCGTCCGCGGCGGGCAAGTCATCGGCGCCACCGACCGCGATGGCGTTAACGTCAGCGATCGCCCGGTGAGCGTGCAGGATCTGTTCCAAACATTCTGCCAGGTGCTCGGCATCGATCCGCACGAAGAATATCTCACCACCGACCGCCGCCCCATCAAGATCGTCGAAGGCGGCCAGGTCATCGGCGAGCTGTTTAGCTAGCCGCAATCCACCTTCCCTCTCCCCAACGCGGGAGAGGGACCGCTCGCCAGCGGCGAGCAGGGTGAGGGGGCAACCCTGCCACGGCGCGCCGCTTCGAAACAACCGCCTTCGCGCATGCCCACCCTCACCTGCCTCGCGTCCGACGCTGCGCCGTCGGCACGCTCGCCGTCCTCTCCCATCGAGGGAGAGGAGCATGCAATCAGCCGCCATTGCGGTCTCCGACAATTACGCACGCAAAAAAAGCCCCCGGTGTGTTCACCGGGGACTATGGCTCACTCGGGTGTTATTGCACTACGCGCAACTTGCCGCCGTTACTTCGGCGGCGTCGGCGACACGTACTTGTGCGGCAGCACGTCCGGCGTCACCTTGACTTGCGTGGTGAACTTCAGCGGCGGACCCACCAAGTTCGGATACGTAAGCTCGACCATGAAGGCTGTCCAGCCCTTGTCCGGCTTGGGCAGCTTGGCGATGTACGTGCCGTCGCCCTGATCGCTCAGCGGCTCGCTCGTCCAGACTTTGCCGATCGTGTCCACGCGGAAGTCCCGCGCCTTGGGATTCGTGGCATGCCACACCTTCACGGCCGACGGCTTGCCCTCTTGCAACTTCACGTGAATTGACTCATCCGCTTCCACCGTCCAGGTGAATTCCGGCAGCGCCACGTCGTTCAGAATCGCCGTGTAGTACGCCAACAGCGAAAACGGCGCGTCCGTGCCGTCCAGGCCGTGGTCGGCATTGGGCACATACCGCAAGTATTTCGGTTGCGGCAGTTCGTCGAAATAAAACTGCGAGCTATCGGGCAGGAAGAACTGGTCGCCGGTCGCGTTGACGATGAACTTCGGCATCGTCAGCCGGTCGCGATACTCGAACGGCTCTTCGATCTTCATCAGCTCCTTGTATTCCGGCGCGTCGTTCCAATCCATGATCTTCATGGCCACATAGTCGCCCACCGCCGGGGCCCAAAAGCCATACGCTTCCCAGTGGTGTACGAACGACGGACGCACGTTCAGCATGTCGATCACGAACGGCACGATGGCCACCACCCGCTCGTCCACGCAGGCCGTGGTCCAGGTGGTCCAGCCGCGCTTCGATCCGCCGCACACCATGAACGTGTCGACCTTGATCTTGCCGCCCTGCTCGCTCGAGCAAAAGTCGGTTACGGTGTCCATCGCTCGCACCGCCGCTTTGGTCATCGGCAGCCGGGCCGGCCACTTCGCGTCGCCGGTGCGCAGGAACTTGTCCCACGTATAGGCGATCATCGAGTCTTCCTTCCGCCCGTGCTCTTCGCCGTTGAACACGATCGGCTGGTTCGGAATCATCTTCAGCTCCGTCACCACGCCGCCGCTATTCTTGGCGATCTGCGCCATCATGCCCTCGGGCTTGGTCGGTGGCGCGCCGCCATTGCTGCCGCCCGAGATATAGAGCAGCCCCGTCGAGTGCTTCACTTCCTTCGGCACGCAGACGATCATCCAGTGCTTCCAGATCGGGTCTTTCACCTCGGCCGTGGTCAGCCACTGCTGCGACGTCATGTCGATCACATACGTGGTGATGCCGTCGCCTTCGATCGCGCTGACCAGCTCGTACTTGTAATTCGGGTCCGGCTTGGCGATGTACTCGTCCAGCGGCGTGCGATCTTCGCCGGCCGCCAGCGCCAACGCACCAGTATTGAAAAACAGCAGCGCCACCAGCGCCGCCCGGACAGACCAGTGGGACAATCGAAAAATCTTCACAGCCAGGTTCCTTTCGCGAACGGTGCCGCCAGGTGGGAGAAGGGCAGGGAGAGCCAACCATCGAATGTAAACAGCACAGCCACGAGGGGCTAGGGAGGCATTTTGAATTTTGACGTTTCGATAATGAACACCCGATTGCCCAAACCTTCCCCTTCCAAAATCCAAAACCGAAAATCCAAAATCGCCTCCCTGACCCTTCCGTCCGTTTGTCCCTCCAGCCTCCCGCCTCCAGCCACCTAACCCCTGACCCCCGGCCCGTTTGCACTTCCGTCCGGTTGACATCCCCACTCCTGCGGGATTAGAATCGCCATCGAATCAAGATGCTTGGATGCGTCTCTCCCCAAATTCCTCGATCCTCCACGGGGTACCACGACATGTTCAGGATTCACGCCGGCCAAAGCGGCCCTTATTGCGACGGCATGACCCGCCGCAGCTTCGTCCAACTTGGCGTCGCCGGCATGGCCTCCGTCGGCCTGCCGCAAATCCTTCGCGCCAAGGAAGAGTCGCAGGCTCTCGGCCGAGCGAAAAAAGACACGTCGGTCATCATGCTGTGGCTCGATGGCGGGCCCAGCCACATGGACCTGTACGATCTCAAGCCCGAGGCCCCGGCCGAATATCGCGGTCTGTGGAACCCCATCCGCACCAACGTCCCCGGCATGGAGATCAGCGAGCTCTTCCCACGGCAGGCGAAAATCGCCGACAAGTTCTCCATCATCCGCTCGCTCCACCACGACAATGGCGACCACTTTACCGGTGGGCATTACATGCTCACCTCGCGCGGCGGCGCCAGCGGCGCCAACACCGCCGGTCGCAATCCATCGATCGGCTCCATCGCCAGCAAGGTCCTCGGCGCGCGTCGCCCGGGCATGCCCGCCTATGTCGCCGTGCCCATCGCCGCCAGCATCGGCCTGCGCCCTGGCTACTTCGGCGCCAACTACCTGGGCATGTCGCACAACCCGTTCGAGACCAATGGCGACCCCAACGCCGCCAACTTCCAGGTCGACAACATCCAGCTCGCCAACGCCATGACCGTCGAGCGGCTGGAAGATCGCCGCGGACTGCTGGCCCATTTCGACCGCATGCGCCGCGAGCTGGACACCTCGGGCACGATGGACTCGATGGACCGCTTCGAGCGCAGCGCCTACGACATGGTGGTGGGCGGCGCCGCCCGCAAGGCCTTCGACCTCACGCAAGAAGACCCCGCCACGCGCGATCGCTATGGCCGCACCAGTTGGGGCCAAAGCACGCTGCTCGCCCGGCGGCTGGTCGAAGCCGGCACCACGTTCGTCACCGTCCACATGGGCGGTTGGGACAATCACTGGGATCTGAAAAACGCCATGCAGAGCTATCTGCCGCAAGTCGACATGGCCTTCTCCAGCCTGATCACCGATCTGTCGGATCGCGGCCTGCTCGACAAAACGCTGGTGATGATCTGCGGCGAGTTCAGCCGCACGCCGCGCATGAACAACGGCGGCAACGGCGGTCCCCCGGGCAGCATGGGCACGCCGGGCCGCGACCACTGGGGCAACGCCATGTTCACCGTCCTGGCCGGCGGCGGCACGCGTGGCGGCCAAATCGTGGGCAGCACCAATCGCCTGGGCGAATCCCCCGTCGACCGCCCCCTGGAGCCCTGCGATCTCCACGCCACCATCTACCACCTCCTCGGCATCGACCCCACGGTCCACTTCCTGGATCACGGCGGCCGCCCCACGCCAGCAATCGATCGCGGCGAGGTGATTCGGGAGTTGGTGTAGGGCCCCAGGTAGCCTGACGATTTCTTGTATTGTCGTCTGACACCGTGTAGTCAGGCCTTGGCCTGACTTTTTTCTTACGCGTTTGTTGTACTGGCGGCGCGCCCAATCGTACAATCGCCGCCATGTCCGAATATCGACGATATTTCGTAGCCGGCGGCACGTATTTTTTCACCGCCGTAACCGATCGCCGCGCGCCGTTATTCGCCGACGCCTCGGCCCGGCGTCTCCTCGGAAGTGTGCTTCGCCGGTGCATCTTGCGCCAACCCATGAAGGTCTTGGCAATCGTTCTCTTGCCGGACCATCTGCATTGCCTGTGGACGTTGCCGTCCACCGACAGCGACTATTCGGCGCGCTGGCGTTGGCTGAAAGGCGAATTCTCCAAACACTGGCTAGCGCTGGGCGGAATCGAACAACCACTTGCGAACTCGCGCAAGCGCGAGCGGCGGCGCGGCATTTGGCAACGTCGCTTCTGGGAACACACCATTCGTGACGAAACCGACCTGGAACAACACGCGGACTACATCCACTACAATCCTGTGCGCCACGGCCTGGTAACGCGGCCCATCGATTGGCCCTGGTCCAGTTTCCACCGCTGGGTGCGCCTGGAACACTATCAACCCAACTGGGCCGGTAGTCAGTCAATCGCCGACATCGACGGTGAATGAAACGAAAGCCGCCACTGCGCGGACAAGGCAAACACAAACACCGTCAGGCCAAGGCCTGACCTACTCGACCAATCACCGATCACTACTCCCCATGCCTTCCTTCCTGCGCAACGCCACGGCCGCTGATCTGTCCGCGATCAACGAGATTTACAACTACTACGTGCTGCATTCGACCTGCACGTACCAGCTCGAGCCCGAGACGCTGGCCGATCGACAGGCTTGGTTCGAGTCGCATGCAGCCGAAGGGTATCCGGTCGTCGTCGCCGAAATCGACGGCCGGGTTGTCGGTTGGGGATCGCTCTCCAGGTTTCACGCCAGAGCGGGCTACGCACCGAGCGTCGAGGCCTCGGTCTATATTGCCCACGACTTTCACCGCCGCGGCCTGGGCCGCACGATCCTACAGCATCTGATCGAGAGGGCGCGAGCGGCCGGCTTCCACACGCTCATTGGCGGCGCCAGCGCCGACCAACCGGCCAGCATCGCCCTGCAAGAGAGTCTCGGCTTCACCCGCGTCGCCCACTTCAAAGAAGTCGGCCAGAAATTCGGCCAACGCCTCGACGTCATCTACCTGCAACTCATGCTGTAAGCAGGGGCCGAGTCCTCCAGCCTCCAGTTTCACAACTCGCCCAGCACCGGCCGAATTTCGATCGCGCCATGACGGGCGCCAGGGCATTTACCCGCCCACGCAATGGCCGCGTCCAGATCGGGCGCTTCGATGAGGAAGTAGCCGCCCAGTTGCTCCTTCGTTTCGGCGAACGGGCCATCCGTCACCAGAGGCTTGCCATTCGTCACGCGCACGACCGTCGCTGTCGAGCTCGGCTGCAGTCGGTTCACGCCGCGCAGCACGTCCCCCTCAATCAGCTTCTCGTGAAAATCGCGATAGGCCGCCATCCACTGGTCCTGTTCGGCCGGCGCCAGCTCCGACCAACCATTTTCGCTCGAATGAATCAACAGCATGTATTGCATTACAATTCTCCTAACAAGCCCGCTCGCCAGGCACCACGCTCGGCCAGCACTCTATAGACGAACAAGCCGGCGCGATTTCGACAACCCGCGAAAGAAAAAGGCCGGCGCGTTTCCCGCATCCACCTCGGCGCACTCTTACCTCTTACCTCTTACCTCTTACCTCCTACCTCCTACCTCCTACCTCCTACCTCCCGCCTCCAGCCTCCAGCCTATTTCTCGACCTACAAATTCCACGTCGCTTCCGCTAGCCTGAAGCCTCGAAGCGTGAAGCAATGTCGCCCGCCACGATTGTGAGGCGACAAACAGCCGCGGAGAGGGGGACAGTCCCATTTTTCTCCCCGACCATCCTACGGATAGGTGCCTGCCGAAAAATTGGGACAGTCCCCGGCGTTTTGTCCCTAAAGCTCCAAGGAGACCACCATGCCAAACGATCTCGACAACTTGAAAGCGAATCTCAAGCGTTGGACCTTGTTGCTCGGCGTGCTGCAAATCACGGTTGGCTGCCTGATCGGCTTCATTCCGCCGTCGGCCGTCGAGTGGTTTCGCGGCCTGGTGATGGCCCACATCGAATTCACGGCCAACGGCGTGTTGATGGTCGCCTTCGGGTTTCTGGTTCCCGAGCTTCGACTGAACTCGGCCGCGCTGATCGTCTGGTTCGTGTCGCTGCAAATCGGCACCTGGACCAACGGCGCCGCCGGCGTGGCCGCCGCCTTCTCGGGCTCTTCCTCCACGCTCATGCCCACGCTCAACGAAAAGTTCCCTCCGCCGGGCGGCGTCGACAGCTCCCTGGTCACCGGCCTGCTGCAAACCTGCGGCGTCACCGTCATCCTCGCCTTGCTGCTCACCCTGGTCGGCTTGCTGCGAAACAAACGAAACGCTGCATGATATCAGTACGACAACTGCCTCCAGCCTCCCGTCTCCCCCTGCGGCCTCTTGCCTTTCGTACCCATCTCCGCAAGAACGATCAAGCGGCAATCTTCCCTGGGCAGCTACCCTATGACCAGTGACGTTGATCTCGACAGGTACCTCGCATGACTCCGGTTCACAAGGCTCTCTGGTTCGTGGAAAGCCACTCGCGCGAGCCCATCGCATTGGAAGACATTGCCAAGGCTTGCCACGTGTCGCCCTTCCACCTCACCCGGGCGTTTGCCGCCAGCACCGGGCTGTCGTTGATGCGCTATGTCCGCGCGCGTCGCTTGAGCGATGCGGCGCGACAGCTTGCCGGCGGCGCGGAAGACATCCTGCGGCTGGCTCTCGACGCCGGCTATGGTTCGCACGAGGCATTCACGCGCGCCTTTCGAGATCAATTCGGCCACACGCCGGAGCAAGTCCGCGCCCAAGGACACACCCTCAACCTTTTGCTAACGGAGCCCATCGCCATGACCACGACGCCCCCCATCGATCTCGCGCCGCCCCGCTTCGAAATGCTCAAACCCTTGCCGCTGGTGGGCCTGGTCGAGCGCCATCTTTGCCAATCGCCCGTGGGCATTCCCGACCAGTGGCAGCGGTTCAACCAGCATGCGGGCCGCATCCCCGGCCAGGTTGGCAAGACGGCCTATGGCACTTGCTATAACTTCGATCGCGAGGGCAACTTCGACTATCAATGCGGTGTCGAAGTCGCCGGCGACGCCGCATTGCCTCAGGGCTTCGCGCGGCTGCTGGTGCCGGCCAACAAGTACGTGGTCTTCGCGCATAGCGGTCACGTGGCCGCCATTCGCGCCACGTTCTCGGCCATCTGGAGCGATTGGTTTCCGCAAAGCGGCCACGAGGCCATCGAAGCGCCCACACTGGAACGCTACGGTCAAGAATTCAATTCGCTGACCGGCCTGGGCGGCTTCGAAATCTGGATCGCCATCAAGGCGTGACCTAATTGCGCGAGCAACGCAACCATGAAACGCAGCCAGTGACCGAGCAAGACTCGCACCAACATTTGCCCGATCACCGCCAGCGAGGTCAACAGGAAGGTGGCGAACCAGGCCACGGCCGCGATCATGGACAGCTTCCCGTCACACCAGCGGCCGATTCAACTCCGTTCGCCATTGCGCGGTGTCGGAGCTCGACTCCGGTCCTGACACGTAGAATTCCCAGAGATTCGGCGCCATCGTGTGCCCGTTCGCTTTGATCCAAGCGTCGAACTCGCCCCACGCCGAGCCCAGCCCCTCGTAACCGCCGTGATACACGGTCCGCGCCACGCGCGTCGCGGGCAGTTGCCCCGGCTGCACGCGGCCGACCGGCGTCACGGGCCTGGTGACCGGCACGCCAACTTCGAAATCGAAGGTCTCCGGATCCATCTGGAAGTGATGCGAGAAGACAGGGCCGGCCGGGCCAATACCCTGCGCACTGACGGCCGCCATCACCTCGCCAATTGCCGGCCCCATCACTTGCTGAATCTCGGCCCGCGGGATGGTTAGATGAATGACGGCGACTTGCTGTGTGGCGGTTTCCGTGACGTTCGGCGTGTCGATCATGTGAACTAGTCTCCTGTTATTCGTGGGGAACGGGTCGCCCAGCCGGTCGTTAGCCCTGTTTCTATCAAATAGTCGAACTGCCAGACAAGAATTCGACATGACGACGGATTTTTCTTCGCCGGTAGCCGCTGTCGCTGTCGGAACGCGTCAGACCGGGAGGGGCAGATCGCCTGCGACCGCCCGGGCGCAACCGGTGCGTTCTGACGATAAGCGATCCGTGCTGCCGACGAATTCGCCGAGAATCGACGCGCCGTCCGGCTGCGATGGCTCGTCCGCCCTGGATGAGAGCGGCACTCTTTTTGTTGTTTTCAGCCCAGATTCAATGCGACCGATCCAGGCGCATTTCCGCTTTTTCGGCTGCGCGCCGGCACTTCTCTCCGATACACTCGGGCATTCACCAGCGGCGACAACTACTCTCGCCACGCACTAGAGATCAATCGATGACAAGACTTGCGACGCTCCTAGTCCTGGTTGGTGGCTGGGCACTGCCGCTGCACGCCGGCACGGCCTACTTCGATCCGATCTATGGCGTGGCGACCACGTCGAATCTCGTCTATGGCGCCGGTGCCATCAACGGCGGCGGCGGATCGCTCAATCTGCTGTTGGATCTCTATCAACCCACCGACGTCGGCCAAGGCGCGCTGCCAGCCGCTTCGCCCGGCATCGTCTTCATCCACGGCGGCGCCTGGCAGATCGGCTCGAAGACCGATAGCTACGCCGTCGACTTCGGCAACTTCTGGGCCTCGCGCGGCTATGTCGTCGCGTCGATCAACTATCGCCTGCTCGGCCACGACGTGCCCGAGACGCATGGCCCGGCCGACCTGATGGACCTGTCGTTCGTGCCCACTGCTGCCCAGGGCGGATTCGATCTGCCGCAACCGCAATCCGCCTGGACGATCAACGCCGGCATCGAGGACGCGGCCAAGGCCGTCGGCTGGATGCGCGACAATGCGGCGCTCTACAACATCGATCCACAGCGCATCGGCATCGGCGGCGCCTCGGCCGGAGCCATCAACGCGCTGGCCCACGCCTACAACAACCCCTCGCCGCACGAAGCGGCGCAAGTCGTCATCAGCTACGTCGGCGCGCTGGCGGGCGCCGAATCGCTCATCGGGGCCGGTGAGGTGCCGGCCTTTGTCGTCAACGGCGCTCTCGATCCACTCATCCCCGTCGCCGCCGCCAACGCTCTCGTCGCCCAGATGAATGCCGCGGGCGTCGCCCACGAGTTTTACCTGCAGCCTGGCGTGGGCCACACTGTCGACTACGGCCTGATCTTCGACGGACTGCCGCTCGCGCAACACCACATCGAATTCCTGGCCCAGCATCTGGCGCCCGAGCCCTCGGGATTCGTGCTGAGTTGTGTCGCGCTGGCTGGTATACCGCTTGTCGCTCGACGGCGCCGCCGGCAGCATTCCCGGCATGCGTCCCTTGCATAGCACTGCGTTCGCCGCTGCTTCTCAAATCAGCTCGCGCACCAATTCGCGATCGTCGAGCAAGTACATCGGCCGCAGGTTGTGGTCGGGGATCGTCGTGGCCGGATCGATCCCCAGGTGTCGATACAGGTTGGCCATGATGTTGCTGGGAGTGTAAGGCCGACCCTTGGCTTGGGCTCCCTGCGAATCGGTCTCGCCGATGACCTGCCCCGTCGTGAACCCACCGCCGGCCAGCACGGCGGCGCCGGCGTCGGGCCAATGGTCGCGTCCGTCGCCGCGCTAATTGCGCGGCGCGCGGCCAAACTCGCCCCACAACACCACGGCCACGTCCTGCTCTAGCCCGCGCTGGTGCAAATCCGAGACCAGCGCGTGAAATCCGCGATCGAGCAACGGCAGTTGAGTGCGCATGTCGATGAAGTTCTTTTCGTGCGTGTCCCAGTCGCCCACCTTCAGAGTTATCACCGAGATGCCCGCTTCCGCCAATCGCCGCGCAATCAGAAAGTTCTCGCAATACTTGCCGTAACGCTCTTGCGTCGCTGCCGACTCTTGCGAAATGTCGAACGCGTCGCGGGCCGCCGGCGACGTCACCATCTCCAACGCCTGCCGCGTAAACGCGTCCACGCCCGACATTGACTCATGCGCAGCCGCCCGGCCAAATCCGTCGAACGCCCGCAGCAACTGCCGGCGATCGGCAACGCGCTCCAGCGACACGCCAGCGGCCAGACTTAAGTTCGCCAGTCCCCCGGAATTCGGTGCGAATGGCCGATGCGCCGCACCGAGATACAACGGCCCTTCGTTGTCGTACAGGCCCGGCGGGTCGTACATCAAGCTGACATACGGCGGCAGGCCATCGGTCTGGCCGCGCAATCGACTGACGATCGAACCGAACGCCGGTCGCTTGCCGCGATCGGGCGAGCCGGTGAGGATGTAGTGCGGCGTGTGATCGCCCAGGTCGTTCGACTTGATGCCCCGCACGATCGCCAGCTTGTCCATCGCTCCGGCCAGCAGCGGCATGTGCTCGCAAATGTGAATGCCGGGCACGTTGGTGGCAATCGGCCGAAACTCACCGCGAATCTCCGCCGGCGCGTCGGGCTTCATGTCGACGCTGTCGATGTGCGAAGGGCCGCCCCGCATCCAAATCAAGATCACAGACTTGCTGCGCTGTGACGCCGCGCCTTGCGCTCCCGCCAGGGCGCGGTGCCGCAAGACGTCCGCCAGCGTGATCCCTGCCAGCGAGAACGCCCCGACTTGCAACACGTCGCGCCGCGTTACCGTCTGGCGACACTTTCGCTCGGGACCGAAGAAGTTCCACATAGCCCAGCCTC
>JBBDYK010000242.1:0-8513 GCA_040901665.1 Pirellulales bacterium
TCTCGGGGATCGACGGCCCTGGGTTCTACCGCAGTCTGTTGGGCGTCGCGAGTCTCTGTTTTGCCTGATTTGCCGAGAACCCGCCTGAGGACCGCGCCCTGCGTCGGGCATAGGCCATTACACCGAGAATGCCCAGCGCGGCCAGCGCGAACGAGGACGGCTCAGGGACGGTTGCCACGCGGAACCCGATATGGAGGCCCTCGGACGTCGGGAGGTTGTCGTTCCGGTTCGACGCCAGCAGGCCAAGCGTGTTGGCGGCGGTGTTCCACGCACCACCCCGCATGCCCCGAAGAGAGCCGCTAATCAGCGCTTCGTTCCACTCCCAGACGTTGCCGCCTTGGTCCGCTGTGCCGTAGAAACTGTCGCTCAACGGGCCGGCGCTGCCGACCGTCGTCACGTTGCCGTTCTGGCTGTTCCAATCCGCGCCAAGGTCGTAGTTGGCCACGTTCGCTCCGGGATTGCTGATATCGCCCACGCTGTTGGCCGTGGCGATCGTGGGGGCACTGTTGCTCTGGGTCGCGTAGTCCCAATAATCTCCCGAGCCGCTGGCCAGCGCCGGGTCGTAATAGGCCGCCTTGTACCACTCGTCCTCGCTGGGGAGGAACCAAATGGCGCCGGCGTTGCGCGTGATGCTGCTGCGATTGCTGGGCGTGGCCGTGCCGCCCAACAGTGTGTAAGCGCCCGTTTCCGTGTCGCCCGAGCCCTGGCCATTGTGCAGCCAGTTGACAAAGCGGATGGCATCGTACCAGCTCACCGCGTTCACGGGCTTGTTGCCCATTTCGGTCTTGGTCGTGTACGTGAAGCTGCCGCTGACGCCCGTGCGCGTGATTCCACCGAGAGGTTGGCTGTCCATGTTGGAGTTGTAGAGGGTAAACGGGTCGTTGGCGGCCGCCTTGGCGTTCAGGAAGTCGGCGTATTGCGCGTTGGTCACTTCGGTCGTGGCGATGTGGTAGTTGTAGGCGACCGCCCCATAATCACTGGTCCCGTCATTCATCACCTCCGTGTCGGGCGCGTTGCCCAGGTTGCCAACCGGGCTGGTGGGACGCAAAGTCGCAAACCTTTTCTTGTCATCGGGTCCAAGAAACGAAATTGCCCGGCGGCCAATTACTCGGCGTCGGGCTTGGTTCGGCTGGCGGCCGCCACGTTCTAAAGCTCCCCGAAAGGAACCCTCTTCGAAACAACGCGCGCGAGAGCGCTTTTGAGAAGTGCTTGCCTGGCACGGACTTGCTGAGTTCGAGTCTCTTTCGGTCGGCCCAAAGCGAGAGCAACCGTTGCGAAATTCGCGCGGTCCGGTTAACAGCGATGTGAAGCCGGGCTGCTAACTGGATGTCACTTTTTCTGAACTCTAGAAACCGGCACGATCTGGTTAACAGCGGCGCGCATTCTTTTTGTACAGGACGATCGGTTATGCACCAGATCGGTTGTCGGTTGTTGACGGGCGAGGAAACATGGAACGTAACAAGTCTGCCTGTTTCTGTTCCTCTGCGTCACGGTTTGCTTTCCATTGTGCTTCGACGCTGTCGCGATTGAGGTTTCCGCCTTTGGCAATTATGTCGCGCCGTGCGGTCGCCCAAGCGTAAATTGAGCAAGCCGCCTCGGGAGTGGCGAGGGCGTCGATTTCCCTCTGCGTCACTACGCTCGCACCAATTGCACTTGAATACCCAATCCAAACATCGTCGACGTCTTGTCTTGAAATAGGCCAAACGTATTCGTTGCTTTTCTGACTTGTCCGCAGTGACAACAAGACTTCCCATGCCTTTCGGCTGATCGTACCAACGGCTTCATGTTGCCTGTCAAGTTCCTCAACAGAGACTTCCCCTTGGCAGTACCCCTCAGCAGCTTCGATTGCCCGCTTTACCGTTTCATCTCTGATAAGATGCCACACATTGCGCAAGCACTTGCAGTGAAACATTCGCCACGTCTCCTGGTCAAATTTGCCTTGTTGCACCAGCAATTGGCCAAGGTCATACACGTTCGACAGAGTTTTCCAGTCGTCACTCATTTCCGACTGCCGCTGTAATAATGTCAACCCACGTTTGGGGGAGAGTTGCCCGCTGGTCAACATTGATCCCGTTACGGGGACGAATTAAAGGGGACGGGAGTCATTGATTCCGAGCCAAGGACACCACTCAACCCTTCCTGATTGGCAACAGACGCACGCGAGAACGCGCCTCATCGATGACGACCATGGCACCCGCTTCAAGCTCGTTTGTGTATTGCCGCAACCAGGGAATTAAACGGGGCGCCAGCGATGTTGGTCGGACATCTTGCGTGCGGACCTGCACGACGCTGGGACCAGTGGCGTGCGTCGCGGCAAGGATTGCGCCGAAGTCGAGATCGTGTGTGACAACGACACGATCGTTGCCGAGCGCCCATTGCATGACCTCGTGGTCAGTCGCCGAGGCGCTTCCGACATCCGACCAGTGAACGGTATCCCAACCTTCTGCTTGCAGCAATGAGCACCACTTCGGCGACAAGTTCATGTCGACCAGCAGCTTCATGGCCGTGTAAGCGGCAGGTCGATTTCTTCGGCGCGCCACGCCGCATACGATAGGGCGGCAGGAATATCTTCAGCCTCAAGATAGGGGTAGTCGGCCAGGATGTCCTCGGCCGTGCTCCCGCTGGCCATCAGACCGACAATCGTGCCCACGGTGACGCGCATCCCCCGAATGCACGGCTTGCCTCCCATGACGTTCGGGTCGAACGTAATTCGATCGTGCTGAGCCATGGCGCACCTGCGAGAACCGATTGAACAAGCTCCCCCGGTAGGACTCGAACCTACGACAAGCCGGTTAACAGAGCCACCAGAAGGGCGCCAAAAACCCAAGATTCCCCGTGGTTTAGTGCGATTTTACCACTCACGGGGAGCATTGCAAGCGCTTTCATTCGATAGCGCTTTTCTGCGGGGAATTGCGGTATCGCGGCGCGCAAAACGGTAGACTACCGGCGAAACGCCTTGTCGGGAGATATGACAAATGGCCGACTGCCCGGTATGCAAAGGGACGTCCGCTGACATTGGCACATCAGAGCTGCGCGACGCCAAACGAATCAGGTGCGATGCTTGCGGCGACTTTGATTGCTCACTCTATGCCGAGCAACAGCTTGATGAATTCTTCAGAAAGCGCCCCAAGCTACGATCTCATGTATCTGGCTTTCTAAGGGAATCAAGCGAACGCCGGCGTGCCGAAGGTGGGCGCCGCGTTTTGCTTGTGACATCGGCAAATAAAAGTTCCGAACCTAACGCCATCGGCTTAGAAGATGCGCTGGCTAGCGCACCGCTGCCGGTTCAGGAACGTCTCGACGCACTCTTGAGTAACCTTGTGCGGCTAAGCGATTTCCCGGGCGCAAAGCTTGCCCTGCGAGATGGCGCCGAGGCTCTCGGCTATGCCGAGAACAGGAGCTCCCTTTTGTTCCTACTGCAGCAGTTGGAAGTCGATGGGCTAATTTCGCTCCGCAACAAAGTCGACATTTCGCTTGTCGTAATGCCAAGAGGCTGGAATCGTTTCGCAGAGTTGGAGCGCGGAAAGATTGCCGCCAATCCATTGCAGGGCTTCATCGCGATGTACATGAGGTCCGAGGTACGACATCAGTGGGAGCCCGGACTTCGCGATGGCGTCACGCGGGCTGGATACGATCCGTTAGTGATTGACGGCATAGACTTCGTCGGATCAATCAGCGATCGCATCATCGCCGAGATTCGCAAGAGTCGGTTTGTTGTTGCCGATTTTACCGAGCATAGGCAAAACGTTTACTTTGAGGCCGGCTTTGCAGAGGGGATCGGTATCCCGGTGTTCTTTACCTGCCGTCGCGATCAGATCGATAAGCTTCACTTCGACAAGCGACAGGAAAACACGATTGGCTGGGCAGACGTGAATGAACTTGCGGAGCGATTGCACCGTCGAATCGAGGCCGTGATTGGTCGGCCAGCGACTGATCGATAGCGAACTGCAGCTAGTCG
Organism: Pirellulales bacterium; assembly: GCA_040901665.1. GTDB lineage: Bacteria > Planctomycetota > Planctomycetia > Pirellulales > PALSA-1355 > JTS-RE94. The sequence continues at coordinate 3,959 of JBBDYK010000242.1, forward strand.
TCGATGGCCACAAGCTCGGCCAATAGAGAATCGCGCATCTCGCGCAGTTGGCCGGCTCGACGTTCAACCACCTCGAGCGCCGCTTGAATGCCGATCAGATCCCGGTGAAGCATGTTGACCACCTTCGTGGGATTCGTGCAACGCTGGACGTATCGCAGCGCCGGCGCCGGATCAACCTTTGGCATGGTGATCACAACGGGCATCGTCGAGTAGCTTCTCAAGCTCGGCAACGTCATCGTCCAGCTTGGCAAGCACACGCTCACGGTCGGCGGGTTGGGCTCCGAAGTCATTGGCATAGTGCCATCGCATCGCCTCAATGGCGAGCCGCTTCGTGGCGATCCGCTCGGCCAGTTGTCCAATGTACTGGCCCCTAATGGCCCCGGTGTCGTCGGCGATCACGCCGCGTACTCTGATACGTTCCATGCTCAACTCCATTTGAGAAACTTTGCCGCTTGGCGCGGACTACCGTTCGAAATTATCCGCTGGCGGTTTTCCTCGCGGCCCTCCGCAATCTGGTCCGCCCTGACGCGCTCCGAGAACATCAGAACGTCACGCCGCGATGCTGGAATGCTTCGCTGTGTACTATTGGCTCGCGCATCTCGAATCGCACTGATCGCGTTACAAGCAGATGTCGGGCGGTTGGCCACCCCGCGTTGTGCCTTGGCGAAGGCGCTGGTGATAGGCTTGGCATCGCCGTCCATAGCGTGAGTGGCCAGCCCTAGGTTTACTGCCTCTCGACCATCCAACCACGTTTCAGCACGCATTAGCTTCAACCACGAGTCTGCCCGGCTGCGCGTGCGTCGTGCGTACACTGCCGCAATCGCACCATCCAACTCGTCCAAGATGGTGGCCGTCTTTATCATGTCGCTGGACGTGCCCAGCGAGCCGCAACTTGCACAATGAATCATCAAGAAACTGAACGGAGCCATTTCAATCGAGCCGCACGCCTGCACCAGGTAAGACGCGGCACTTGCAGCGATGCCCTCGACGATGGCCTCTTTGCGCGCTGGATGCCGAAGCAATTGCGTGTACATACTCGCCGCATCAAAAACGGAACCGCCCTCGCTGTTGATAAGCAGCCGAATGACATTAACATCGCCGAGCGCTTTCAACTGGTCAGCGAATTGTTGGGCGCTGGTGCCATATGAGCCAATCTCGCCGCGTAGTTCAATCTCACCGATTTTCTCGTCATTCATTGGCAGCGGGCTCCGTTGGGACTTCTAATTCGTGGGGCTTCGGCCATCGCGCATCGCCACGCGAGATCATCGCCTCGGCCTCGCGCCTTGTTAGGAAGATCAGCTCGCCATGATTTTGCACTTCGAGATGTCCGGCGGGCATTTGCGCGACGCGAGAATTCAAAACAACTACTTGGACAGCGGATTTTCTACGAAACATTTGTTGAACCTTTTTGTTAGTGGTGGATTGCTGCGAACGCCGGCTCGCCGCTCGTATTGAGAACCGCGACGCCGGATTTGAGACGCGCTTGGAATAGTATCTGATCTTGCTCGGCGCCGCGCTCATGGAAGGTTTGGATTTGCATCGCGGCATCGTCGAGCACGACAAGCTGCGCGAAGTCTCCCGCGACCATGCTGATCGCGCCGCTTTGGATCGTCGCGTCAAGGCGCGCGTTCAGGATGAACTTCACGCCGAAGTCACGCATGAGGTGCAAGATCGGCGCGCCGCTCCCATCCTTGCCCTGCCACAACTTCGTCAGCGTGTCGGGGTGCATCATGATGCCGAACGATGGAGAACTCCGATATGCCGCGCCAACGGCATCGATCACGCTCACAAGGTCGTCATAGTCAACGGCGGAGCTTCCCACGCCGTCAGTCACAGCGGGCGCCACTGCCACCAGCTCGCTTGTCCAATGACGGTTTTGCCGGCGTGCAACTCGGCGGGCAAGTGCTTCGCCGATCTGGCCGCTCAATGAATCCACGCCGTCCTCGATCATGGCATGCGGAACCGCCAGAACCCCGGAAGTGAAAACGTGCGGCCGAAACTTGAACAGCTTGAAATCCAACTCCGTCGCCGTGGTCGCGGTGTTCTCTCGATCCATATATCCCTCGGCGCCGGCGTCATCGATCAACGCTTGGCCGCTATCGAGTCCCATCTTGATGCGCTTCACCGTCGCCACCCCGCGAATCGGCGCGTAAAGGTCGAGTGCTTGCTCGATCATCGGCAGTACTTCTTCACTAGGCGTCAAATAGCCGCCCTGACTCCCATCGAGGCTCGACAATGCCGCGCGAAATTTGGCGTGTTCCACGGCGGCGTATAGGCCAAGTTCAAAACTAAAACTGTTGCGGTCGTTGACGTACTCCGGCAGCTTCACACGATCATGCTTCAGCGCGGCTTGGTGCTCGGCCGTGAGCCGTTGGCCAACAGCTTGGCGGAGAAGCGCTTGCTCGCTCAGCCCACGAAAGCGGGCGTCAGAATTCAGTTTGATCATACGTCTCTCTTTTCTTCCCGTGCTAATTCAAAGGTTTGAAAAGCAATTGTTTGTCATGGCCAGCTTGTCGGCCTTCCACCTTGCGGCCACGCCGTTGACGCTCGGCACGTTGCTGCTCGCGGCGGCGCAGTTCGCACGGATAGACTTTGGTTTTCCGGTCGGCACTCACGACGCCGAAGCGGCGGCCGTTGGCCGGGGCGAACAGGTACGCTTGCAGGTCGGCTTGCAGGAATGGCTTGATGATCTCCTGCGCCTTGGGGCCAAGGTAAATCTGCCGCTGGTGGCCGTGCCAGGCGGTCTTGTGCTGCTCGGGTGCGTACACCCATACGCGGCCGGTCATGGTGATATCGCAGCCACGCATGGCGGTGACTTCGCCAGAGCGCATGCCGGTGATCTTCTGCAACTGGATCATGGCGGCCACCTGTTCGGAAACGTGATCCAGCACGGCATCGACAAACGCCTCGGGCACGGGTTTGACGGGCGCCGATTCCTTGGCACGGCTGCGGCCTGCCCGTAGTCCAGCCACGGCTTGCAGGCCGTGCAAGATCGTCGGTTCCACAAGCTGATTCTCCACAGCCCACTTGAAGATATGCCGGATGCGGTTGGCATGGTGATTGATGTTCCGCCGAGCCAGGTCATCGTCGATCATCTGTTGACGGACGGCCTTGAGTGCCAGCGGGCCGAAGTCCGCTACGCGGGTGCGGCCATAGATATCCTTCAAGCGGCGGATCGACAGCTTGAAGTTTTTTAGCTCATTGGTTTGCGAGCCATCGGGCCGGCGATAGTAGGTCGCCGCGTGCCGCAAGAATGCGGCGCACAACTCCGTGATCGTCAGATCGCTGGATTGCTTGGGCAGCGTGCCACCATGCACGGTCCACTCCGCGATGGCGCGGTTGTACTCGCGGCGGCTGTCGGCAGAGTTGAACTTGCCCAAGTAGATGTCGCGTCCGCCGATGGTGACGACGGCTTGGCCGGTGGCCTTGTGGCGACGATAGGACGGGATGCGTAGGGTTGCGTTGGACATGGTGCGGGCTCCCTTGAGTCGCGCAAAACGGTAGTCTACCGTCTTGCTGGATCATCTTGGGCCGCACTGCCGCACGCGGGCAGGTAACGTAAGTTGCGTTTCGGCTTTGCCTTACGGCAGCTCCCCCGGTAGGACTCGAACCTACGACAAGCCGGTTAACAGCCGGCTGCTCTACCAACTGAGCTACAGGGGATTGCGAAACGACTTATCCTAATTTCTAGCCGCCAAACTGGCAAGTCGACCGCGGTCCCGCCGCTGCCCGCCGACCCCTATAGGTCGTACGACCGCCACAACTCGGCGTCAATCGTGCGAATCCGTCGCACGCGGGCTGGCTCCCGCAGGGCAAGCGTCGCCTCCAGCAGTCCGATACGCAATGCCTCGCGGGCCAGGCGCGGCGAAGGCGCATCCACGCGCTTCGCCCCATGTGCGCCACGACAGGGCAATTGCTGCGAGGCGGTAGCGCAATGGTCCCCGCGTCCGCGTCACCCCAATCGCGCGCTTCAGCCATCGCTCGTGCTTGGACAGGTTGCGAATCGCGTGCTACGATTTCGGAGACTTTGCCGCTTGAGCAGAGTCTCCCCGCCTGCCTCCCGCTGCTGCGACCGCCCGGCGATCGAAGGCGTCGTGGATGACGCCCCTCGCGCCGTGGTCGGACGTCGTCTCGCCGCGTCGCCCGCGCCAAAAGGATTTGACATGCCCGCTTCCCAGCCGACCGACGGACGCCGACGCGTCGCTATCGAAAATGTCCAGCCCTCGGTCGACGACGGCCGCTTTGCCGTCAAGCGCATCGTCCACGATCCCTTTACCGTCACGGCCGACGTGTTCGCCGACGGCCACGACATCGTGGTCGCCCGGCTGCTCCATCGAAAGCTCGGCGCTAGCGCCTGGATCGAGACCCCGATGACGCCGCTGGGCAATGATGCCTGGCAGGCGTCTTTCGAGTTGGCGGAAATCGGCAGCTACGAGTTCACGATCGTCGGCTGGATCGACGCCTTCGACACCTGGAGTCACGATCTGGAAAAACGGCTCGCCGCCGGCCAGGACGTCGCGGTCGATCTGCAAATCGGCGCGCAGCTCGTCGTGGG
>JBBDYK010000242.1:8554-21236 GCA_040901665.1 Pirellulales bacterium
CGCGCCGTCGAGCGCGCTGGCGGCGAAGACGGCGCGCAACTGCGCCATTGGCACGCGACGCTGGCTTCCGGCAACGCGGGCTTGGATGCCTATCGGGCCGGCGCCGCCGAGCTGGCCGAGCTGATGGCCCGCTATCCCGATCGCTCGTTGGCCACCGAGTGCGAGCATACTTGTAAGGTCACGGTCGATCCGCCCAAGGCGCGCTTCAGCACCTGGTACGAATTGTTTCCGCGCTCCTGCTCGCCCGAGGCGGGCAAGCACGGCACGCTTGCCGACTGCATTGGTTGGCTGCCGCGATTGGAGGAGATGGGCTTCGACGTGCTGTACCTGCCCCCCATTCATCCCATCGGCACGACCTTTCGCAAAGGCAAGAACAACAAGCCCGCAGCCGAACCCAACGACGTCGGATCGCCTTGGGCCATCGGTTCGCCCGAGGGCGGCCACATGGCCATCCATCGACAACTGGGCACGCTCGACGACCTGCGGCGGCTCATCGACGCAGCCCAAACGCGCGGCATCGACGTGGCGTTGGATATCGCGTTTCAGTGCTCGCCCGACCATCCGTATGTCAAAGAGCACCCGCAATGGTTCCGCCAGCGGCCGGACGGCACGGTGCAATACGCCGAGAACCCGCCCAAGAAGTATCAGGACATCTATCCATTCGATTTCGAGACGTCGGACTGGCAGGCCCTGTGGCGCGAGTTGACCGACGTGTTTCTCTATTGGGCCGAACACGGCGTGCGCATTTTTCGCGTCGACAATCCGCACACCAAGCCGTTCGGCTTCTGGGAGTTTCTGATCGGCGAAGTGAAGGCCCAATATCCGGACGCGATCTTCCTGTCCGAGGCGTTCACGCGCCCCAAGGTGATGTATCGCCTGGCCAAGCTGGGCTTCACGCAGTCGTATACCTACTTCACCTGGCGAAACACGCAGGCCGAGTTCATCGAGTATTTCACCGAGCTGACGCAGACCAAGGTGCGCGAGTTCTTCCGCCCCAACCTGTGGCCCAACACGCCCGACATCTTGCCCCCGCACTTGCAGACGTTGGGCCGGCCGGCGTTCATCGCCCGCTTGCTGCTGGCGGCCACGCTGGGCTCGAGCTACGGCATCTACGGCCCAGCCTACGAGACGTTGGAGCACGAGCCTCGCGAGCCTGGCAGCGAGGAGTATCTGAATTCCGAGAAGTATCAGCTTCGCCACTGGGATTTCGACCGACCCGACGCGCTGCGCGGCGCGATCACGACGGTGAATCGCATTCGCCGCGAGAACCCGGCGCTGCACGCAAATAGCAGTCTGCGGTTTCATCCCACCGACAACGAGCGGCTGCTTTGCTATAGTAAACTGGATGTGAGCAGCGGCAACCGGATCGTCGTGGTGATGAATCTGGGATTGCCGCACATTGAGTTGGGATTCGTTTACTTGCAATTGCCAGAGCTGGGCATCGATCCGGCGCGTCCCTATCAGTTGCACGACCTGCTGAGCGGCGCTTCGTTCACCTGGCAGGGATCGCGAAATTTCGTCAAGCTCGAGCCTCGCACCTGGCCGGCACACGTCTTTCGCGTCGAGCAAGCGTAAGATTCATCGTGACTTCACGCGCGAGGCCGTTCGTCGCCGTGACCGATTATTGAGTGCAAGGTTGACAATGGGCCAGGGGCGACCAACGGAAGCCCCGAAGAACATGGGCAGTCGGCCTGCAGCGGCGAGCCCGCTTGTTTGCTAGCAACCAATAAGTTTCAAGGACGGATCATGGAGGAGCATCGCCAAAGCGCAGCCGTCCACCAGCCGCCTGTGCTGCGACTGCCCGCAGCCGATTGGCGCACACTGCTCGCCGGCGAGGGGCTCGACGCCCTCGAGCGTCTGCTGGCCGTCGGCATCGCCTCGCGCCGCTGGTTCGGATCGAAGGCGCGCCGCATCCGCAACGCGGTCGTTCTGGACGCGTTTGCCATCTCGGGCGAAGATCGGCTGGTGCTCGTAGAAGTGCGCTTCGAGGAAGGGGCCGCCGAGATTTACCTGCTCTGCCTGGCGCTGGCGACCGGACCCCGCGCCGAGCATCTCCTGTCCGAGCAGTCCACCGCCCTTTGGGCCCGCCTCGATACACCGGCTGCCGAACAAGCGGCCGTGCTGTACGAGCCCTTGGTCGACGCGACGTTTTGCGGCGAGTTGCTGCAACTGATCGAGACCGAACGTCGCCTCGCCGGGCAGCAGGGCGAAATCGTTGGTTGGCGAACAGCCGAATTCGCGCAAGCCCGCGGCGACAGCGCGCTGCCGCTCGTGCCGCGCATTCTAAGCTCTGAGCAAAGCAACACGTCGATCATTTTTGGCGATCGGCTTATCCTAAAACTTTTCCGCCGCCCGGATATCGGCCTGAACCCTGACTTGGAATTGAGCGACCATCTGACGCGCCACGGCTTCCGGCATACGCCGCCGGTGGCCGGCGCCATCGAGTATCGCCGCGGCGACGACGAGCCCTGGTCGCTGGCTTCGCTGCAACAGTTCGTCGCCAACCAGGGAGACGCCTGGCAGTATACGCTCGCCGCGCTTGAGACAGTGATCAACACGGCATCGGCAGACCAGCCGCTGCCGGCCGAGCTTGTCGAGCGCGGCGGACTGCGACTGGTGGCGGCGGCGCAGGCCGCATTGCCATCTGAACTGGCAAGCTCCCTGGGCGACTTCATTGCCGACGCTGCGCGCCTCGGCACGCGCACGGCCGAGATGCACCAGGCCTTGGCACAACACGATAACGATCCGGCCTTCACGCCCCAGCCGCTCTTGCCCACCGAGCAACAAGCGTTCGCCGACCGCGCGTCCTCGTTGGTCAAAGAGACGTTCGATCTCTTGCGGCGGCAGGCTCTGCTGCTGTCGGGCGAAACGTTGCGACTGGCCGACACGCTGTTGGACTGCCGCCCCCGCGCATTGGCCGACCTGGCGCAGTTCGCCAGGCGGCCCATCAGCGTGCAGCAGATCCGCTGTCACGGCGACTATCACTTGGGCCAGGTGCTGGTGACGAACGATGGCGATTTCGTGATCATCGACTTCGAAGGCGAGCCCGCCCGGCCGTTGGCCGAACGACGCCGCAAGCAACTGGCGCTGCGCGACGTGGCGGGCATGATCCGCTCGTTTCACTACGCCAGTTGCACGGCCGCCAGCAAAGCGCAACAATCAACCAAGCCCACCGACGCGCGAGCCATCGCCGCCAAGGCCGCGGCCTGGTACTTCTGGACGAGCGTCGCGTTCTTACAGGCCTATCGCCGCGCCGTACAGGACGCTCCGTTCGTGCCCCGCGCGGACGACCAGTTCGAGCGGCTGTTGGATGCCTGCCTGCTGGAGAAAGCCGTCTATGAATTGCGCTACGAACTCAACAACCGCCCCGATTGGGTCTACCTGCCGCTAACGGCCCTGTGCGATCTGCTGAGTGGATGAAGCACCGCCCTCCCCTGCCCCATTACGCGAACCGCGAACATCGAACCGAGGACACGCCATGATCGTCGTCACCAACCGCATTCCCGTGGCCAAGGGACACGAGATCGACTTCGAAGACCGCTTTCGCAACCGCGCCCACCTGGTCGACCAGGCGCCCGGCTTCATTCGCAATGAAGTGCACCGGCCGCGGCCCATGCGCTTCGATCACGAGACGGGCGCATTTCTTGACGATCCGAGCGTCGAGGGCTTTTACGAAGTGAAAACCTGGTGGCGTTCGATCGACGACTTCGTCGCCTGGACCCGCAGCAAAGCCTTCGCCGAAGCCCACGCCAACCGCGCCCCCAAAGAAATGTTCCGCGGCCCCAGCCAACTCGACGTCCACGAAGTGTTCTTGTCGACTGACGAGAAGTAGGCCGATCGGCGGACCTCCCGGCTCGGCGGGCTGCTCAAGACCTATCGTCGCGCCGCTTGAAGCCAGCGAACTTGTGGCCAGTACGATTTTGTCGCAGGCTGGCGATGCGCGCCGTTTCTTCAAATTGGCAAATTTGAACCGGCAATTTGGCCGCACGCCGCCATGCTGCCGGCGCCGATCGCTCGAGATTCCCTGCACAACTGCGCTCGCGCAGTTCCGAATAGACTGTGGCATTCTTTTTCTACAGGACGATCAAAGCGAAGCCCGTCGGCCCTCGGGCGCCGAACTTAAATGCCTTCATCGAGCGGTGGATTCAGAGCCTCAAGCACGAGGCACTCAATCACTTCATCGTGTTTGGCTTGGCGCACTTCGACCACATCGTACGTGAGTTCGTCGACTACTATCACGGCTGTCGACCGCATCAAGGAATTGGCAATCGGCTGATCGGCGCCGAGGAGTGCGACGGGCCGCCACTGATTGAGAGCATCGAGCAGCTTGAGTGCGAGTCGCGTCTTGGCGGGCTGCTCAAGACCTATCGTCGCGCGGCCTGACGGCAGCCATTGTTCAGTCAGTTTCGATTCTGTCGCACGATGCCGATGCGCGCCGTTTCTCGATTTGGCAATTCTGATCCGAGATGTCGGACGCAAGCTGCCACTTTGCCGACGGAAACGGCTCGTGAATCACGGCACAACTATGCTCGTCAAGAGGCGAACAGGCCGTGGCATTCTTTTTGTACATGACGATCCACATTGTACAGGACGAGCGCCGCTCACTTGCTCTTCATAGCTTCAGGACGGGGTCGTAGGCTTAAAGCGCCTCGCTTGACGCCGGACACAAAACGCGATTAGTAGAGCGGGTAAGGCCAAAGGATAGCATAGGTTGAATGCCGCAGTCCAGAAGCGCTCTTCGCGGTAAGCGATAACCACATAATAGATGCCGAGCTGACTGAACGAGCGCTCGATACGGGGCCTATTCGGATTTCCAATGAATCCTAATACACTTCCAAAATACGGCGTGCTGTTTGCAACCACAATACGTACATCAAAATGCCGGCTACGAAGACCGATATGGACATCTCCCATCGAGAACGTGCCGTTCAACTGAACTGCTGCCATTGCCGTATAGGTTACGAAGCAAGCGATTCCAGTAATAAACACAATGTGCGCGGTCGCCCTCAATTTAGTAATAGCCGTCATGGAGTGCGCCTCTGATTTCGTTTGCCTCGTCCGGTGAAATTGTCAGTAGTTTTCGAGGGGATGCAGATGGGGATGCTAACGCCGAGGGATTTGGAATAAAGTCATCAATATGGCCCAACGCCGAGTTCCATAGCGTCTCATGCAAGAGAACGTTTGCATAGGCAGTATCCGCATTCTTGACCCCCTGTAGCGAAAGATCGTCAGCTAAAGTTTTGTAATACACGCTCGTGTGGCCGACGTTAAATGTGCTGGCAATCGACGGCCCAGTCAGTCCAGTCGCCTTTGCGGTACTAAGAACGTGTCTTCAAATTGAAAGAGCGTGTGCCGCATCACGATTGTACGCGCAAAGCTTCCTGCTCAATGCGATGAATCCAATCGCGTTTGCAATCGCTATACGCGTGCGAGTCCAGGGGATGCAGTTCGCGGCAGCGCTCTTTTTCAGCATCGTATGCCTGTGCGATGTCCGGTCGAGCGAGGAGAAAATCTCGAAAAGCGAGGTGCCTAGTAATCTCCGCCGAGCCAATCAGGTAGCCATGCAATTGCACTTTGCGGCGGCCCGTCAGGGGATCGTCCAAGGTGCAATATCGCCGACCCGGCAGACCGTATTCCCCCCACCAAGCGTAACCAAGCGACTCGATTAGAACCCGCGTCTCATCGAGCGCTAAGATACTGGCAAACACCGGCATCAGATCCAGAATCGCCTTGGCTCGAATGCCTGGAATAGCCGTCGATCCAATATGATGCACAGTAACCAAAAACTGGCCGAGCGCGTCTGCCAAACGCGCACATTCGTTGCGCGCGTCTTCCGCCCACGTCGGATTGTATGGCTGTAATTCAACGGATATGGGGGCGGGCATGGAACGTCTCCTCGTGAATTGCATAACCGATTAAAAAACGCTACGACTCCGCCTCTTTGGTTTTGAAGTCAAGGAAGACGGAGCCGTAACGATGTGCGATACAAATTATCCCAGCGACCTGACAAACGAACAATGGCAGGTTATTCGACCGCTGCTGCCAAAGCCTGCGAAGCGAGGACGACCTCCGATAGATCGCCGGGACATCCTCGACGCAATCCTTTATGTCGTCCGCACCGGTTGTCAGTGGCGGCAATTGCCGCTCGACTTTCCCAAGTGGAAGACCGTGTACACCGTGTTTCGGCGCTGGCGAATCAATGGCCTGTGGAAACAAGTCCACGACACCCTGCGCCGGCGACTGCGGCGCAGCGTGGGTAAACGCAGCACGCATACAGCGGCAATCATCGACAGCCAGTCGATCCGCACGGCGGAAGGTGGGGAAGAAAGGGGCTACGATGCGGGCAAAAAGATCATGGGTCGCAAGCGGCATCTGGCGGTGGATACGCTGGGCCTGGTGTGGGCGGTGGTGGTACATGGGGCGTACTGGCAAGATCACGACGGAGCCTGTTTTGTGCTGATGCAATTGCAAGCGAACTGTCGTCGATTGAAGGTCGTGTTTGCCGACAGCGCCTACGGTGGCAACGAGTTGCCAGCCTGGGTCCGGGCCACTTTCGGTTGGGTTTTGCAAACCGTGCTGAGGCCAGTGCGGGCAAAAGGATTCGTGGTTCTCCCCAAGGGGAGAAAAAGGGGTCAGAACTATTTATTTGCGCTCACGCTGCCCGGGCGATGGAGTTGCTTTCCGCGGCCGGCCGCGCGGGCGGATGGTGAGATCCAGCTCCAGTCGCCTGGCCAAACGCTTCACCCAGTTGGAATCGCCGTACGGCAGGCCGGTGGCATTCGAGCGGCGAATGGCGTCCAGGTTGGCATCATCAAGTGGCCGATGCACTTTCTCCGCCCACTTTCGCTGCCGTATCTTGGCCAGCGGCGAAAGCGCTTCGTATGTGATGAGTGAATCGACCAATTCGTCCATCGCACCGACGCCATGCACTCGGTAGCTGCTCCATGGATATGCATCCGCTCGCCGCACCAGCATCGCCCGCAACGGGTTGGCCTCGATGTAACGCAGCACGGTGAGGAGGTGCTCATCGTTCTGGATCACCGGGCTCTTGAACCGCCCCTGCCATACATGGCCGCCCGAGTGGTAGTGGCGATGGTATCGCTGCGTGTGCGACACCAGCAGGCTCTGCATGATCCGGCTGATCGTCGCGTCGCCGGTCGGCCGCAGCAGTAGATGAAAATGGTTGTTCAGGAGACAATAGCCGTAAAGCTTAAACGGCTTTCGTTGCTTGAGTTCGGCCAGCGCAGTGAGAAAGGCCTGAAAGTCGGCCGGCTTGTGGAACACGTCCTGCCGGTTGTTGCCACGATTGATCACGTGATAGACCAAGCCATCATCGATGGGTCGCAGGGGGCGCGGCATGCCCCACAAGCTACCAGAATCCCCCACCACGAGTCAATTAAATAGTTCTGACCCTTTTTCTTATTTATCCAAACAATTCCACTGCAACGTAGATAGCCCCCGCGACGACCCCGAGCGAGATTGCGGATGCCAATACTGCGTCGCGAATCGCAAACGCCATATGTGCAGCAGATACCTTGTCAAGCCTTCGCCATAGAAACATCGCACGCAGTCCGAAAGCCACAGATGCAAAAAGCATCAGGCCGACAAAGCAAGCTCCGACTACGCCCCATATAGTCAAAACCAAATCGACATGCCTCGCGCGCAACGCTGTCCCAAAACTCCGATTGGCGACAGACGCAACCGATGGTCCGGTAAGCTGAATAATGACTGCGCCAAGCACCGTGCACAACGCTGGCCATTTTGTTTGCTGAAGAAGCCAGTGTTGCGTCCGCTCCAAGCGTTTAGCGCGATCCTTCAAGTCGTCGAGGGACATTCCAAGATGCCTCATCAACTGAGCCTTACTGAGAATCGTCCGATTGGAGATAAAAGGGTCAGGGGAGAACGGCATTAACTTACGGCGTAAGTGGCGGTGTTGCGGGGGTTTCGTGGTGCTAGCAAGGCGGCGGGTTAAGTAAAGTAAAAAGGGTCAGAACTATTTATTTGCGCTCACGCCGCCTCAATTAAATAGTTCTGACCCTTTTTAACCAGTAACCAGAAGCTTCGCTCTACTTCTCACACCGCTTCCAGCCGCAGCAGCAGATCGTTGGTGTCCACTTGCGAGCCGGGCTCGACCAGCAGCTCTTTCACTTTGCCGGCGTGCTCGGCGTAGATCGTGGTTTCCATCTTCATCGCTTCCAGCGTCAGCAGCTTCTGGCCCACGGGCACGACGTCCCCCAGCTTCACCGCCACGGTGACCACTAGCCCTGGCATCGGCGAACCGACTTGCAACGGGTCGGCCGGATCGGCTTGCACGTGGCTTTTCTCGGCCGGCTCCAGCGACACGTCGCGAACGTTGATGCTGCGCGGTTGCCCGTTGAGCTCGTAGAACACGGTGCGGCGCCCGTCGGGATGCGGGTCGCCGACGGTGAGGAACTTCACGATCAGCGTCTTGCCCCGCTCGATCTCGATGCTGACTTCCTGCTGCGGCTCCAGCCCATATAAGAAGACGTTGGTGGGCAATACGCTCACGTCGGCATACTTCTCCGTGTGGGCGATGTATTCGGTGAAGACCTTGGGATAGAGAATGTACGACAACACCTCGCGGCGCGTGGGAGCGCGGCCGATCGCTTTCTCCAGCTCCGCGGACACGGCCTTGAAATCGACCGGCGGCATGCCGGCGCCAGGACGATCGGTCAGCGGCTCTTGTCCGCGCAAGATGCGTTTTTGCACTTCCGGCGGAAAACCACCAGGCGGCTGACCCATGCGGCCCGAGAGCAGATCGACCACCGACTCGGGATACGACATCTCGCGCTTCGTGTCGAGCACGTCGCTGACCGTGAGCTTGTTGGTGATCAGGTACAGCGCCATGTCTCCCACGGCCTTGCTCGATGGCGTCACCTTGACGATGTCGCCGAACAATTGGTTGACCTCGGCATACATGCGGCAGATTTCCGGCCACTTGGGTCCCAGTCCCAAAGCGTGCGCCTGCTGAAACAGGTTCGTGTATTGTCCGCCGGGCATTTCGGTGACATACACATCGGCCGTGCTGGCCATCATGCCGGTTTCGAACGGCACGTAAAACTCGCGCACCGCTTCCCAATAGCGAGCGATCGTTTGCAGCGGCTCGAACTCCAGGCCCGTGTCGTGCGGCGTGAAGCGCAGCTCCTCGACCACGGCGTTGAGATTCGGCTGCGAGGTCAAGCCCGACAGCGGCGCCATGGCGGCGTCGGCGATGTCCAGATCGACCTCGGCCGCTTTGAGAATGGCCCCGGCCTGCACGCCGCTGGTGTCGTGCGTGTGGAAGTGGATGGGTATGCCGATTTCTTGCTTCAGCGTGCGCACGAGCAATTCCGCCGCATACGGCTTGCACAAGCCGGCCATGTCCTTGATCGCCAGGATGTGCGCCCCCATCTTCTCCAGCGACTTGGCCATCTCCACGTAGTACTTCAGGTCGTACTTGGTGCGCTTCGGGTCGAGGATGTCGCCGGTATAGCAAATCGCCGCCTCGCACAGCGCGCCGGTTTCCAGCACGGCCTCCATCGCCACCTTCATGTTCGGCAGCCAGTTGAGCGAATCGAAAATGCGAAACAGATCCATGCCGGCCTGCGCCGATTCCAGCACGAACGCCTTGACGACGTTGTCCGGATAGTTGGCATAGCCCAGGGCGTTGGAGGCGCGAAACAGCATCTGCAGCAAAATGTTGGGGATCCGCTCGCGCAGATCGGCCAGCCGCTGCCAAGGGCATTCGCGCAAGAAGCGCATCGACGTGTCGAACGTGGCGCCTCCCCACATTTCGATCGAAAACAGATCGGGGCACAGCCGCGCATAGGCGTCGGCAATCGCCAGCATGTCGTGCGAGCGCACCCGCGTCGCCAGCAGCGATTGATGGGCGTCGCGAAACGTGGTGTCGGTCAGCAGCAGCTTCTTCTGATCGCGCACCCACTTGCAGAAGCCCTCGGGCCCAAGCTGCTGCAGCTTTTGCCGCGTGCCGTCTGGAATCGGCGCCAGATGGTCGAGCTCGGGCACGGGCGCCAAGTCGCGGCGCACGCGCTCGGGACGCTTCTTCACCAGGGGATGGCCGTTGACGATCACCTCGGACAGGTACGTAAACAGCTTGGTGGCCCGGTCCTGCCGCGCCACGAACTCGAACAACTCGGGTGTCTCGTCGATGAACCTGGTCGTGAAGCCGCCCGCCACGAACTTCGGATTCGTGACCAGATTGATGAGAAACGGCACGTTGGTCTTCACGCCCCGCACGCGAAACTCTTGCAAGCCCCGCTCCATCCGCCGCGCCGCGTCCGTGAAGCGCGGGCCCCAAGCCGTCACCTTCACCAGCAGCGAGTCGTAAAATGGCGTGACCACGGCGCCCGAGAATGCCGAGCCCGCGTCGAGCCGCAAGCCCATGCCGCCGGCCGAACGATAGTGCGTGATGCGGCCGTAGTCCGGCAGAAAGCGATTGTCGGGATCCTCGGTAGTCACCCGGCACTGCAGTGCATAGCCATAGGTGCGAATCTTGTCTTGATCACCCAGCCCCAACTCCGGGTCGGACAGCGGACGGCCCTCGGCCACCAGAATCTGAGACTTCACGATGTCGATGCCCGTCACCGCCTCCGTCACGGTGTGCTCGACCTGAATGCGCGGATTGACCTCGATGAAGTAGTGTTTGCCGGTGTCGGCGTCGACCAGGAATTCGACGGTGCCGGCGTTCTCATAACTCACGGCCATGCCGATGCGCAGCGCCGCGTCGCAGATTTCCTCGCGCAGCTTGGGGTCGAGATTCACGGCCGGCGCGATTTCGACGACTTTCTGGTAACGTCGCTGCACCGAGCAATCGCGCTCGTACAAGTGCACCAGGTTGCCGTGCTTGTCGCCGATCAACTGCACTTCGATGTGCCGCGGCCGCTGGATGAACTTCTCGAGGAACACGTCGGAGCTGCCGAATGCGGCCAGCGATTCGCGTTGCGCCTGCTCGAGCGAGGTTGTTAGCTCGCCCGGCTCGTTCACCACGCGCATCCCGCGTCCGCCGCCTCCCTTGGCGGCCTTCAGCAATACCGGATAGCCCAGCGACTCGGCCAGCTTCTGGGCGGCCGGGCCCGTGGTCAGCGGCTCTTTCGAGCCGGAGAGAATTGGCACCTTGGCCTTGTCGGCGATCCCGCGCGCGGCAATCTTGTCGCCCAGTTGTTCCAGAATCTCCGGCGAAGGCCCGCAGAAAATGATGCCCGCGTCGCGACAGGCTCGCGACAACTCCGGGTTCTCGGACAGGAACCCGTAGCCCGGGTGAATGGCGTCGACCCCGTATTGCCGGGCGACGTCGAGCAAGGCTTCGATGTCCAGGTACGTCCGAATCGGTTCACCCGGCTTGCCGATTTGATACGACTCGTCGGCTTTGAACCGGTGCAGGGCATAGCGGTCCTCGTGCGAATACACGGCGACCGTGCGAATGCCAAGCTCATGGGCGGTCCGGAACACCCGGATGGCGATTTCGCTGCGGTTGGCAACCAGCAGTTTGCGTATGTTCAAGGTCATCAATTTCCCATGCGCCAGCCATTGCGTATCGCCTGAGCCGAGCCCAATTTAGCAGCGCGCGACCGCAACCGCCTAGGGGCAGCAGGCCACTGCATTTTTTCAATACCGGTCGCGGGGTCCGAGTGCCCAGGGCATAGGCTATAGTAGTTGCGGGGCCCCAATGGCATGCGTCGCAGTGCCGGGAACTGAGGGGGCCTCTGCCCGCCTGCCTTTCATTCACCCGCTTGAGGATCCGATCGTGATGTTCCTGCCCCGTCGCTGCTGTATCGCGCTGTTCGTTGGCGTCGCGACCTTCACTCCGTTGTGCTCGGTCGAAGCGGCTGAAGCTGAAGTTCGCGCCGCCGCCGTGCGATCGATCACTGCCGAGAAGGTAAAAAACTACGTCGACGCGTTGGCCGACGATACGTTCGAGGGTCGCGAGGCCGGCTCGCGCGGAAGTCGCGCTGCGGGCGGATACATCGTCGAAGAAATCAAGAAGCACGGTCTCCCCGGCGGCGGTCCGCAGGGAAGTTATTACCAGCCCTTTGGCAGTTATCGCAATATCCTGGCCTTCGCCGAAGGCAGCGACCCGGCGCAAAAGGACCAGGTGATCGTCGTCAGCGCACACTACGATCACGTGGGTTACGGTTCGAACCGCAACAGCTACGGACCGATCGGCCGCATCCACAACGGCGCCGACGACAACGCCAGCGGCGTCGCCGGCCTGCTGGAGGTTATCGACGCCGTGTGCAAACTGCCACAACGGCCCAGGCGATCCATCTTATTCGCGTTTTGGGACGGCGAGGAAAAGGGCCTGCTGGGCTCGGAACATTGGGTCAACAACCCCACGGTTCCCCTGAAGAACGTGCCGATCTTGCTCAACGTCGATATGATCGGCCGCTTGCGAAACTCCCGCGTCGAAGTCATCGGCATTCGCACCACCCCTGGATTGCGACGCCTGATCAGTCAGCTTAACGGCGCCGAAGCGTTAACGCTCGACTTCAACTGGGACATCCGTCCCGACAGCGACCATCAATCGTTCTATTCCCGCGGCATCCCGTTCCTGATGCTACACACGGGCAAGCACTCGGAGTATCACCGGCCGAGCGACGATGCCGAGCTGATCAACAACGACGGCCTCTCGCAGATCGCCCAATTGATGTTCCACGTCGTAGTC
>JBBDYK010000243.1:0-10764 GCA_040901665.1 Pirellulales bacterium
ACCTGGTTGGCAAGGATGGCTCGCTGGCGCGGATTGGGCTCGATCTGGCCTACTTGTTCCAACAGAAACGCATCCACGAACAGCGTCATGCGGGCACCGCGTTCGTGGCGATCACCGACGTGCCGACTCAGATCTCCGGCAGTCGCGTAACGGTCGAATTCGTCCTGCAGGGCGACCCGGTGCTTGCGCAGGCGCAATTGGCGTCGCTCGGCATGTTGCACGTTGCAGTTGCGGGCAACCTGTATGCCGGCGAACTGTCGATCGAAGCATTGGACGAGTTTGCCGGGTTGCCGTCGCTATCGTTCGCGCGGCCCAGTTACAAGCCCATCACGGCCGTCGGAATCGTCGACAGTCAGGGCGATCCGGCGTTGCGCGCCGACGTGGCCCGCAGCATCTATGGCCTGGACGGCAGCGGCACTACGGTGGGCATCTTGTCGGATTCGTTCGATGCGTTTCGACTGTTCACCGGCATCGATACCGTGGCTCAGGACATCGCGTCCGGCGACTTGCCGGCGGATACGACCATCTTGCAAGATGCCCGTTTCGGCGGCACCGACGAGGGGCGCGGGATGGCGCAACTCGTGCACGACGTGGCGCCGGGCGCGGCCATTCAATTCGCCACGGCGGACGGCGGCGAGGCGAACTTCGCCAACAACATCCGCCGCCTGGCCGATGCCGGATCGAGCGTGATCGTCGATGACATCATCTATCTTGCCGAGCCGTTTTTTCAGGACGGCGTGGTGGCTCAGGCGGTCGACGACGTGGTGGAGCGCGGGATTCCCTATTTCTCCGCGGCGGGCAACAACGGCGACGAGTCGTACCAGGCCGCCTTCGGCAACTCGGGGCAATTCGGCGGCCTGTTCAACAGCCCGTTGCACGATTTCGATCCCGGTCCGGGCGTTTCCACGCAGCAGCAAATCACGGTTCCGGTGGGCGGCTCGGCGACCTTCGTGCTGCAATGGGACCAGCCCTTCGCATCGCTCGGCGGCTTCGGTTCGACCAGTGATATTGATATCTCGCTGTGGGGCGCCAACGGCACCACGCTGCTGGCGGGTTCCGCCTTCGGGAACGTGGGCAGCGATCCGCTGGAGATCTTCGGATTCTTCAACAGCGGATCGTTCAACTTCGACGGCGTTGCCGGCGCCGACACTACGTTCATCCTCAGGATCGAGTTGTTTTCCGGCGCCGCGCCTGGGTTGCTGAAGTACGTCATCTTCGGTGATGCGGCGATCACTTCGTTCGACACCAACAGCGGCACGATGTACGGGCACGCCAACGCGGCCGGCGCCGAATCGGTGGCCGCATCGGTCTTTCTGGCCACGCCCGCCTTCGGCGTCGATCCACCGCAGGTCAACGATTTCTCCAGCAGTGGCGGCACGCCGATCCTGTTCGACGCGGGCGGAAATCGCCTGGCATCGCAAGTCGTCCGCCAGGGGCCCGACGTCACGGGCGTGGACGGCGCCAATACCACCTTCTTCGGCCAGGACATCTCGCAAGATGCGGACGCGTTTCCGAACTTCTTCGGCACTTCGGCTGCCGCTCCGCACGTGGCCGCCGTGGCAGCCCTGCTGCAACAATCGGCCGGCGGACCCGATTCCTTGGCTCCCAGCGACATTTACGACGCGCTGGAATCGACGGCCATCGACATCACCAGCCGGCTGCGCGTGTTCACCACGCAAACGACGATCGCCATTCCCAACGGAGTCGGCCTCGATGCGTACAGCGGCCACGGGCTCGTCGACGCGGTCGCGGCGATTCAGTTTCTCCGCGGAGCGATCTCCGTCAACGACGTTGCCCGGCTCGAAGGCAACAGTGGGCTGACGAACTTCGTCTTCACCTTGAACCTGATCGGCGAGGTGGAATTCCCCGTCGTCATCACCTATGCAACCGTCAATGGCTCGGCAACGGCGCCGGGCGACTACATCGCCGGCAACGGCGCGGTGACGTTCCTGCCGGGGGGGGCCACGACGCGGCAAGTCACGATCCAGGTGGTCGGCGACGAGATCATCGAGCCCAATGAGACGTTCTTCCTCGATCTCGATTCAAACAGCGCCCGACTGCTTCGCTCCGCGGCCACCGGCACCATTCTCAACGACGACGTCGATTTGTCGATCAACGACATCTCAATCGTCGAAGGCAACTTCGGCACCTCCAACGCCGTCTTCACGCTCTCGTCGCTGGGCACGATCAACGAGACCATCACCGTCAACTATGCCACGACCAACGGAACCGCCGTGGGCGGTTTGGACTACGTCCCCCAAGTCGGGCAGGCGACGCTCGATCCCACCAGGTCGACGACGACCATCGTGGTGCCGATCATAAACGATACTTTCAACGAGGCCACCGAGGCGTTCTTCCTGAACTTGAGCCAGGCGATCAACGGACGCATCGTCAAGAGCGTCGGCACCGCGACCATCATCGACAACGATCCCTTGCCTGCGTTCTACGTCAACGACGCGTTCATCACGACGGATTTCGCCGGCCTGGTCGGCGCCGTATTCACCGTGGCACTGGACAACAAGAGCGGGCGCACCGTGACGGTCCAGTATCGAACCGTCGAGGACACCGCCACCGCCGGCGAAGACTACACGGCGCAAAGCGGCACATTGACGTTCCTGGCGGGCACCAGCAGCGTGCTGGTCACCGTGCCGATCGCGACCAGCGGACTGTACACAGGCGACGAGCGGTTCTTCCTCGAGGTGTCCAACCCCACCAACTCCGTCATTGCCGATGCTCGCGGCGAGGGCATCGTCATTTTCGGCGATCCGCCGCCGGCCGAGTACGTCGTCGATGACGGCGACGCCGCCTTTGCCACCAACACCAACGGCGGCTGGATCAATCTGACCAACCTCATCTCCTACCAATTCGATTACACCTATCACACGGCGGGCGCCGGCAACAACTGGGTTAGTTGGACCTTTACCGATCTGCCCGATGCAACCTACCAGGTCTTCACGCGGTGGAGTCATTTCTCCAACCGGGCCACCAATGCACCGTACACCGTGTTCGACGGCGCCGCGGCTTTGGGCACGGTGTCGGTCAACCAGCAAGTGGCGCCGGCCGGCGACCAGGTGGGCGACATTGTCTGGCAGAAACTGGGCAACTTCACTGTCGACAGCGGTACGCTCCGCGTGCGACTGACCGATGCCGCCAACGGCTTCGTAACGGCCGATGCCGTGCGACTTGTGGCCGGCACCAGCGTCGCGCAAGCGCCGGAAATCAACGTGGCCGGCTTCGAGCACTCGATCAGCGACGGCGATGCCACGCCGACGTTCGTCGACGCCACGGAGTTCGGCGCAGTCGGCGCGCTGACCAACTCGCTGACGCATGCCTTCTCGATTCGCAATACGGGCAACGCGCCGCTGCAGTTGGGCGGCAACCCGCCGGTACAAATCTCCGGCTTGCACGCGGGCGACTTCACGGTGCTGTCGCAGCCGGCGGCCACGATTGCCCCGGGCGCCGTCACGACGTTTCAAGTGATGTTTCACCCGTCGGCGGTCGGCCTGCGCCAGGCCACGATCTCGATTGCCAGCAACGACGCCAACGAGTCGACGTACGATTTTGCCGTGCAGGGGACCGGCGGCACGCCCGGTGGCGCGCAGGTCGCACTGGCCCAGGTGGCACCTAATCCATCGTCGCCGCTGGACGTCAACGCAGACAGCCTCGTGTCTCCGTTGGATGTGTTGATCGTGTTCAATGCACTGATTAAGGCCAATGCTTCGGCCGCAGGCGCCGCCGCGCCGCTGGCAGCGGAGCCGACGGCCACACCCAGCGCCGCACTGGTCGAGCAGAAGCAGCACTTCATCGACGTCAACGGCGACGGAATCGTCTCGCCGATCGACGCGCTATTGGTCATCAATCACCTGCTCGCCCAATCGGCCGTGACGCCGAGCGCCGCGCCGACCGACGACGAGCTCGTTGCGCCGCTGGCATCGGTCGCGATGCCGAGCTCCACGTCACCAGAGTTGGCTGCCGTGGCGGTGGATCTGGCAATTCATTCGGCGCCAGTTGCGGACGAGAGTGACTCCGCGGGCAGCAATGTCGCGGCGCCCCTGGCGGCCGATCTGGCCCTGGCCGATGGTGACAACGTCGACACACTGTTGTTCGATGCCGACGGCACGGACGACGACGAAGATTGGTCCGAGGACGGCGACGAGTTCGTCATCGCGGACGAACTGCTGGCTGCGATCGCCGGTTAGCGCGAACCTGGCTCATCGGTCCGGGCTCTGTTTCTGCGCCTCGATCGTG
The DNA here is from genome assembly GCA_040901665.1 of Pirellulales bacterium. GTDB lineage: Bacteria > Planctomycetota > Planctomycetia > Pirellulales > PALSA-1355 > JTS-RE94. The sequence continues at coordinate 4,249 of JBBDYK010000243.1, forward strand.
GCCGCGCGCCGGCACTTCTCTTGCCCCCGCCGATCGGCTAACTTGAACCGTTTCAGGGGCGACAAGGTTGCCCAAGCACCAAGGGATCAGGAAGCCATGGCGATGCCGACGTTGAGCACGTTTTCTCCGCTGCGGACCGAGATTGGCGGGATCGAGGTCGCAAAACTCGCCCGCGAGTTCGGCACACCGACGTACGTCTACGACGCAGCCAAGATCGAAGAGCGGATCGCCGACTTGAAAGCCTTCGACGTGGTGCGCTTTGCGATGAAGGCCTGCTCGAACCTGGCGATTCTCGACCTGATGCGCAGAAGCGGCGTGCTGGTCGACTCGGTCAGCGGCGGCGAGATCGGCAGGGCCCTGGCCGCCGGCTACGTTCCCGCCGGCGATCCTCCGCCCATCGTCTACACGGCCGACATCTTCGATGACGAAGCGCTCGAGATGGTGGTGCGGCTGGGACTGCACGTCAATTGTGGCTCGCCCGACATGATCGAGCAGCTCGGCCGCGCGGCGCCGGGCCGGCACATCACCTTGCGTCTCAATCCCGGCTTCGGGCATGGCCATAGTCAAAAAACCAACACCGGTGGCGAGCAGTCGAAGCACGGCATCTGGCACGCCTCGTTGGACGATTGCTTGCGCGCCGCCGAGCATCACGGCCTGGCCGTCACGGGTTTGCACATGCACATCGGTTCCGGCACGGATTTCGAGCATCTGTCGCAGGTGTGCAACGCCATGGAGCGCGCCGCGCTCGAAGCCGGGCGGACCATCACTTCTATCAGCGCTGGCGGCGGATTGCCCATTCCCTATCGCGCCGGTGAAACCTACGTCGACGTCGACGCGTACTTCCGGCTGTGGGACGCTACGCGCAAGCGGCTGGAAGACGCCTTTGGACACGCGGTGCGGTTGGAGATCGAGCCGGGCCGTTACCTCGTGGCGGAGAGTGGCTTCCTGGTGGCGCAGATCCGCGCGATCAAGCAATCCGGCGCTAACACGTTTTATTTGCTGGATGCGGGGTTCAACAACCTGGCGCGGCCCATTCTCTATGGCGCCTATCATCCGATGTCGATCGTGCCCAGCGCTTCGCAGGGGGCCGAGCGGCCGATGCGCGACGTGGTGGTCGGCGGGCCGCTGTGCGAATCGGGCGATATCTTCACCCAGGAGGAAGGCGGCTTTGTCCGCTCCCGGTCGCTGCCCGCGGCCGAAGTGGGTGAGTACCTGGTGATCGAGTGTGCCGGCGCTTATGGGGCCGTGATGGGCTCGAACTACAACAGCAAGCCGTTGGCGGCCGAGGTGTTGGTTCGCAACGGACGATCGCACCTGGTGCGCCGCCGCCAGACGCTGGACGACCTGATCTCGGCCGAGACGATTCCGCCTGCTTGAGGTCGGCGCTGGGACGGCGCCGAAATCCGACGGCCAATCTGCTCGCTTTTTACGCCGGCGGCACCATGCGCGGCGCCATCTGCCTGAAATTGGGGCCTTGTGGAGGGGCAAAACCGACTCACCAGCGGTTGGCCCGCTGCCGATTTGTTTCTATGATTGGAGTGTGAGTTCGGCTCTGCCGATACGCTGTCCTAGCCCGATCCACTGGCAAAGGTAATGCTGCAATGGCCAAACAAGGCCCGCGTAAGAAACTCCCCAAGGAGCTGGCCGTCATCAACGCCGACAATTGCACCGGCTGCGAGGCCTGTCTGGAAGTTTGCCCGGTCGACTGCATCGTGAAGATTCAGCAGTACGACCAGTTTTACAACTTGCAGAGCTGGTGCGAGATCGACCTGGAGCGCTGCGTGGGCTGCGAAGTGTGCGTGCACATTCCGGGCAAGAAGACGAACCCCTACGATTTGAAAGTCTGCCCCTGGGACGCGATCGAGATGGTCAAGACAGAAGAGGTCGCTCAGGTGGTAGCGCAGATCGGCGGTCCGCCGCAGTACATCGTCGACAACTGGGATCGCCTGGTCGGCACGGCGCAGCACCTGGCTGAATTGAAGGCGGCCAACTAAAGGCGGTTTCAACCGATTTCTGTTGGCACTGGCCGATTTCTGGTGGCACTGGCGTCTCGCCAGTGCAGAGTAAATCCAAACGGCAAATTCAGCACTGGCAAGATGCCAGTGCCACCATGGCGCTTCAGCCCGCCGCTACCAGCGCCCGCCGCAGGTTGTCGATGCTCTGTTGCGCCAGCCGTTCGATGCCGGGTGTGTAGTCGAAGACTTCGACGGACACCCAGCCCTGGTAGCCGACTTCTTCCAGCGCGGCCAGGATGGGCACGAAGTCGAGCTCGCCGAAGCCGGGCCCTTGCTTGTTGGGGTCGTTGGCGTGGAAGTGCGCGAGCACGCCGATGTGTTGGCGGATCAATTGGGGAATTGTCACGGCTTCGCTCGACATGGCCTTGCAGTCGAGGATCAGTCGGCAGTTGGCGTGATCGATCTTCTCGATCAGTCGCACCGCGTCGGCCGCCGTGTTGAGAAAGTTGCCCTCCGCCGGCGCCAGTGGCTCCATGCACAACGTCACGCCGGTCGATTCCAGCACCGGCAGTGCCTCGGTGACCACTTCGGCGGCAAAGTCCATGGCCTGCTCGGGCGTCACGCCGGGCAGAACGTTGCGCTGCTGTGGCGAGCCGAAGATCATGCGCGAGCCGCCCAGATCGCGGCACAGCCGGGCAAGCTCCTGCACGTAGCGCGACGTGCGGCGGCGCACCTGGGCGTCGGGCGCGGTCAAGTAGTAGCCGGTGGTCTTGGCCAGCAGCCAGTGCAGGCCCACCACTTCCAATCCCGACGCCTTCGCCTGACGCACCACATCGGCCCGTTGCGCCGCCGTGATGTCGGCCGCATCCGAGGCCAGCGTGAACGGCGCGATTTCGATGCCCGTGTAACCGCACTGCGCCGCGAAATCAAAGGCCCGCTCGCAGGGCCAGTCCAAGAACGTCTCGTTGCAAATGGCGAATTTCATGGAGGAGGGTTCTCGGGGATGGTGCTGTTGGCCGGGCGGATGTTCGGCCGTCATGGTAGCAGGGCGCTTTCAGGCGGCTCAACTCGCACTAGGAGCGGCCTGGCTCGCCTGTCCGGCAACGCCGCCACACCGCTCCGGTTGCACTCACAATCCGGCTAGGTTTGTCTGTTTCTCGGTCGCTTGTCTGCTAGACTCGACCGATTCCAGAAGTTAGTATACCGAAATGCGAGTTTAGTATATTAATTTTGGTGTGGCATACTGCCAGCTCTGATTATGTATTCGTTTGTACACTAAATTGAGTTGCAACTCATGCGAACAACAGACTTTAAGGACGGGTATCCTGGCCGTCAGGTCGCGATCCCCGAGGCTCCGGGCGCTGTGGCGTTCGTGCCAAACAACCTTCCACCGCAGATCGATTTGGATGCGGGGATTCAACAATTGAACGAGTCGGCCCTGCTTGCTCTAGGCGGCCTGGACGCCCTCATTCCGTCGCTGCCCAATCCAGAGTTGGTTACGAATCCGTTTCTGCGCAAGGAGGCGGTGCTCTCGAGCAAGATTGAAGGGACTCACACGACTCTGGAGCAACTTTATCTGTTCGAGGCAAATGACCCTGCAACGCGCCCGGAGAATGCGGCTGATGCTCGCGAGGTTTACGACTACTTGGTCGCGTCGAAATTCGCGTTCGCACAATTAGACGAGTTCCCGATTTGCAACCGCCTGTTGAAGCAAGTTCATGAAAGACTCATGGCCAACTCGCCCAGCCGATGGCCAGGAGAGTTCCGACCGGAGCAGGCCTACATCGGCAGCCGTGACTTGCTCTCGGCGCGATACGTCGCACCGCCGTGCGACAGGCTCATCGCACTGATGGATTCCTTGGAACGCTACATCAACTCGCCACGCACTGACCTGCCGCGGTTGGTTCAGATTGCAATCGTTCATTATCAATTCGAATCGATCCACCCGTTTGGCGATGGCAACGGGCGCATTGGCCGGCTGTTGATTTCGTTGCTGTTGAGAGCTTTCGATATTCTCAGGGAACCGCTGCTCTACTTAAGCGCCTATTTCGAGAGAAACAGAAACGAGTACGTGGACCATCTATGGGAAATCAGTCGTTGTGGTGCGTGGGAACCGTGGATTCGTTTTTTCTTGCAAGGCGTGATCACCGAAGCAAACGATGCCTGCATGCGCACGCGAGAATTAATCAAACTGCGTGAGGAATGTCGCGCAAAATTTCAGGCCACGCGCGGGCAATTACTGAAGCTTGTTGAATCCCTGTTCGATTTTCCCGTTGTCACAGTTCCGGGCGCTCAGAAGCTATTGCAACTGAGCACATATCGCGGCACGCGACAGCTCATCGGAAAACTCGAGGAAGCGGGCTTTTTGCAGCAAGTCGGAAACCGCAAGCGCAACAAGCTCTTTGTCGCGCGCCGGATACTTGACTTGCTCGGTTGAACACCGCGACGCAGTGCCCCGCGATGCCGCCCGCGAACGCGCGCTCAACCCGCGGCAGGTTGCGGCGTCCCGCTCATTTGAACTCGAACAACCGCTGGATCGTGGGCTGGCCGTATTCGGCGCCGCCGGTGAACACCTGCACGTTGGCCAGCGGTTGGCATTCGCCCCGGCCGTGCGTATGCCCGCACAGCACCGTCAGTTGCTGGTCGGGATGCGCGGCCATGATCTCCAGCAGGGCCTCGCCCACCGCCACGCAGGTAAAATGCGGCGACCATTCATCGTCCGAAATTCGCCCGTCGTACCAACATGCCTCGCGCAAAGGCGGCACGTGCGTGAGTAGCACCACGTCGCGAAACGTCGCCAGCGCCTCGCTCAGCAGCTTGCGCACGTGCCGGGCCGCTTCGTCCCCCAGCGCCTTCAGCATCTCCCAGCGTGCCCGCTTGTCGCGGCCCGCAAGCTCCGCGATCAACCGATAGTCCATCATGCTGACCATCGACCGTCCGAAATCTCCGGTGCGGCCGTCCGCCCAACCGTCGTGCCCCACCAGCCCCACGTGCTTCGAAAGTGCCGCGGGCGTCTCGGCGGCCGAAAGGTAGTGCAACTCGGCATGCTCTGCGCAATAGTCCACGACGCGCCGCCGCGTCTCGGCGATCGAGCCGTGGTAGTAGTCGTGATTGCCCAGCACGAAAAAGATCGGCGCGGCGATCAGCTCGCGCAACCGCGCCAGGTACTCGCAAACATCGTGCGACTCGGCGATGTCGCCGCCGATCAGCACGGCGTCAGGCTGCGCAGCCGCCACCGACGCCAGAAACGTGCGCGTCTGGGCTTCGCTCAAGAAATTCAGGTGGAGATCCGTCAGCCAGGCGACGCGCTTCATCGGCGTTCGCCAATCGGTTTGTCGCCCACGCAATACAGGGCGGCCTGACCTCGAATCAACAGCTTGTTGCCGATCACCGCCGGCGATGCCAACGTCGTGTCGGGCAACAGATTCTCCGACAACTTCTCGAATCGCTCGGCGGCCGAAACCACCGTGCACAGTCCGGCAGTATTGAGAAAATAAATGCGTCCTTCGGCTGCGATCGGCGAGGCCTTATAGTCGCCCTTGAGCCGTTCCTTCCAGTGCAGCTTGCCGTCCAGCGCGTTGAACGCCCGCACAATGCCGTCGTCGGTCACCGTGAACAACGTTTCGCGCCACACCACGGGGCAGGGGGTGTCGGGCGTTCCCTGACTGTATTTCCACACGACGTCGTCGTCGGTGAGCTTGCCGTCGTCGTCGAATCGCGCTGCCAGCAGCGTGCCGCGCATGCCGCGCGTCACATAGATCATGCCACCCGCCGCCGTGGGGCCCGTCACCGTGCGACCGCCAACGAGCCCGGGCATCACCCACAATTGCTTGCCGGTGGCAGGGTCATAGGCGTCCAGATGGTTGGCGCCCATCACGAGCAACTGTTCGCGGCCCGCCGCTTCCACCAACAGCGGCGTCGTATACGCATCGGCCTGCTCGGCCGGCGCATCGGTCATGCGGGCCGATTTCCAGCGCTCCTTGCCGGTCGTCAGATCGTGGGCCACCAGGTAGCTCGGCGCTGGCGTCGCGGCCAGATCTTCGAGTGAATCTTGCATGCACACCGAGATCACCAGGTCGCCGTACAAGACCGGACTGTTGGCGTGTCCCCACCAGATCGTGTAGGCGCCGTAGTCGTCCTGCAGGTTGCGTTTCCAAAGCTGCTTGCCTGCGAAGTCGTAGGCCGCCAGGTCGCCGTTGCCAAAATGAACCACCACCACTTCGCCGTCGGTCACCGGCGAGGGGCTGGCCAGGTTGTGTAATTGATGAAACACCTGCTTGTCGCGCTTTGGGCCCGTGCGCGGCGTGCTGGCTGTGCCGACCGTTTGTGTCCATTGGATAGCGCCGTCGCGGCCATCGAGCTTCAGCACGAGCAAGTCGTCGTCGTGCTGCGTGGTGACAAAGATGGCGTTGTCCCAGACGGCCGGCGTGCTCGTTCCCCAGCCGGGCAGCGTGGCCTTCCAAGCGAGCTTTGACGTGGTGTTCCACGCTGCCGGAAGGCCGGTCGCCTGGCTCGTGCTGTCGCCGCGCGGACCGCGCCATTGCGGCCAGTTTTCCGCGCG
>JBBDYK010000243.1:10774-21194 GCA_040901665.1 Pirellulales bacterium
ACAAAAACATCGCTACGCGCACGACGGCCGGTAATTTCATTCCAACGATCCTCTTCATGGTGAAAGCAGGGGCACTGCGAAAAAGAACTTGTCACGCCAACAGCGTCTTGTGCGGCTGGCCCGCAATCTCTTGCACGTAACGCGGCACGGCATAGCCCGGCAGCCGGCGCCGCAATTCGGCCAGCAACTCCCGCCCTTTGGCCACGGGCACTTCGAAGTGGGCTGCGCCGGTCACTCGATCCAACTGGTGCAAATAGTACGGCATCACGCGCAAATCGACCAACCGCTCGCACAACGCCGCCAGCGCGTCGGCCGAGTCGTTCACCCCCGCCAGCAGCACCGACTGGTTCAGCAGCACGATGCCAGCGTCCGTCAGCCGGGCCAGCGCCGCGGCGACCGCCTCGTCCAGTTCCTGGGCATGGTTGGCGTGAATGACCACGATCGGCGCCAGCCGCGTGCCACGCAGCCAGTCGAGCAATTCGCCGGTCACGCGCTGGGGAATCAAGATCGGCAAGCGCGTATGCACGCGCAAGCGGACGACGTGCTCGATAGCCGCCAGCCGGCGGGCCAATTGGGCCAGATGCCCATCGACCAGGGTCAACGGGTCGCCGCCGCTGAGGATGACCTCGCGAATCGAGCGATCGGCCGCGATTTGAGCCAGCGCCGGCTGCCAATCGTCCAGCGAACGAGGCCCCTGTCCGTAGGGGAAGTGACGCCGGAAGCAGTAACGGCAATGGACGGCGCAGGCCCCAGTTGTTACCATCAAAACCCTGGATTGATACTTGTGCAAGAGCCCTGGACTGAGGGTCGCACGACCGTCGCCCACCGGATCCGCACGGTAACCGGCCGGCGAGGTTAGTTCGTCATCCAGCGGGAGAACCTGCCGCAGCAGCGGGTCGTGGGGGTCTCTGGGGCGCATGCGGGCGACGTATCCGCGCGGCGCAAACAACGGAAAGTCGGCAGCCGCCCGCTGGGCGCCCGCCGCATAACCGGGCGGCAAGTCGAGCAGTCGGCACAGTTCGACCGGCTCGCGCACGGCGTCCTTGAAGGCCTGCTGCCAACTTTCGCAGCGCACAGCGCCGCCAGGCGTCACGCGGGATAACGTATCGACCGAAGTATTGGAATCACTCATAGGCTCGCGGCGCTGACCTGCCGATTTGTTGGTGGGCAAACCGTTAGCATAACCCTCCCGAACAACCAAGCGAAGTAGGAATCAAGCGGTGGCCACCTATAACACCAGCGACTTCAAAAGAGGGCTCAAAGTCCAGATCGACGGCGACCCCTATCTGATGATCGAGTGCAATTTCGTCAAACCGGGCAAAGGCAACGCGCTCTATAAGTGCAAATTGCGCAACCTGCTCCGCGGCACGGTCCTCGATCGCACGCTCAAGGGGGGCGATTCACTCGAATCGGCCGACGTCACCGAAATCTCAGCCCAGTTCCTCTATCGCCAGCAAGACACCTTCGTGTTCATGGACAAGGCCAACTACGAACAGTACGAGCTGACCAAGGAGCAAGTCGACGAGGCCTGGAAGTATCTCAAAGAAGGCATGGACTGCCAGATGATGCTGTTCAACAACAATCCCATCTCCGTGTCGCCGCCCAATCACGTCGTACTGCAAATCGAATACTGCGAACCGGCGGTCCGCGGCAACACGGCCACCAATCTTACCAAGCCTTGCAAGCTCGAATCGGGCGCCGAGATTCTCTGCCCGGCGTTCGTCGAGATCGGCGATTTCATCAAGGTCGACACGCGCACCGGGGAGTATCTGGAACGCGCCAAGGGCTGACACGCAACGAAGCCGGGACGATCGTGCCACAGGACAACGCCTCTCACGACTTTCGGCCCACGGCCACCTGGCCGCGCTTGCGGTTGCGAGCGGAGTTGTTGGCGCGGGTCCGCGCGTTCTTCGTCCAGCGCGACTTCCTCGAAGTCGAAACGCCGCTGCTCTCGGCCGACGTCGTCGTCGATCGCTATCTCGATCCGCTCTCGGTCACGTTGCCTCTCGATCCGCGGCAGCCGGACCGCGGCAAGCAACTCTGGCTGCAGACCTCGCCCGAGTTCGGCATGAAGCGGCTGTTGGCCGCCGGCGGCGAGGCCATCTATCAGATCACGCGGTCATTTCGCGCGGGCGAGCGTGGGCCGCTGCACAATCCCGAGTTCACGATTGTCGAGTGGTATCGCCCCGGCGACGACATGCGGCAGGGCATGCAAACGCTGTCCGACCTGGCCGAGACGCTCTTGCAACTCGGCCCCGCCCAGACGCTCGCCTACGCCGAGGCGTTCCAGCAGCACGCCGGTCTCGACCCCCACGGCGCCACCGGCGAGCAGTTGCGCGCCGTAGCTGCGCGGCACGGACTGTCTGTCTCCGATACGTTCGATGATGCCGATCGCGACAACTGGCTCAATCTGCTGTTGGCCGAAGTAGTCGAGCCGCATCTGGGGCAATCGCGGCCGACGATCTTGTACGACTATCCCGCCAGCCAGGCCGCCTTGGCGTGCACGCACGGCCAGCCGCCGGTGGCTGCGCGTTTCGAGCTGTATGTGCGCGGCATCGAGCTGGCCAACGGCTATCACGAATTGCTCGACCCGTCCGTGCTGCGCAGCCGAAACGAGCAAGCCAACCGCCAGCGCACGGCCGAGGGCAAGCCGCCGCTGCCCGTGGAAAGCCGATTACTGGCCGCCATGGAGCACGGGCTGCCCGACTGCACCGGCGTGGCGCTGGGATTCGATCGCGCGGTGATGCTGGCGGCCGGCGCAACTCGGATCGACGAAGTGATGGCGTTTCCGCTGGAGCGGGCGTGATTAACTCGCTTGACGAAAAGCGGTTGCAACGCCGTGCGATAGCTCCGCCAGCGGCGCGAGCCGATCGTTTCGCCCAACGATCTCGCTCGGAATTCAAGATCCCCTCATCAATTGCTCATACGGCTTCAGTAGGATCGACGGCGGGTCAATGCCCAGAACGTTGACCCGTGGGTATCTTCCCCAGGCCGCTTTAGGAGGATTCGTCGTGCTCTTACTCTCGCGCAAGTGCGGTCAGAGTATCGTCATCAACGATGACATCGTGGTGACGGTCGTTTCGGTGGAGCGCAATCGCGTGCGCATCGGCATTCGCGCGCCGGGTTATGTGCCCGTCTATCGCCAAGAGGTTATCGAGCGGATGGTGGCGGGCGGCGAGATCGAACCGTTGGCATGCCTGGCAGAGGGCGAGCCGGCGGCGGCATCGTAGCGGCGATCGTGCCAGCTCAGTCAGCGCGCGAGCGGTGGAAGTGAACGTGCCGCCATGCGCCGTGTTGGCGCTGCCAGACGCGCGTTTCCTCGAATGACGAGGTGACTTGCGTGCCGGCTTCGCCGATCCATTGAATCAATCGCACGTAGCTGACCACCGCCACGTCACCCAGCAACCGCACGTGGGGCGACGAGATCGTCGTATTGCGCGGGCTGTCGCCGGGCCCGAGATCGAAGTAGTAGCGGTGGAAATCCATTCCCTCGATCAGGTGGCCGCGTCCCTCCGGCTCGAACGCCGAGAGCGATGGATCGCACAACGTCTCATAGGTTTTCCAGTCGGACTCGGCGACCGAGTCGAGCAACTGTTGGGTCAGTTCCAGCAATTCGGCTTCGTCAACGTTTGCTTGCACGGCACGTGTCTCGCTGGGCGTTGTTTTAAGGTTTCCGTTCGGAGTTCGTGCACTACGTCGCTGAACACAGCCACTCGTCACATGCTCAATCGGAGTCAACTGCGCCATCAGTCACTGAACCGCAGGCGCATCGCCCGGCGGAAAGACGCCTTCTTGGATCAGCGTTCTCCGCAGGGCCACGCGGAAATCACGATTGATCGCCAGCACGTGAGCGGTGACACGACCGACCGGCGTGATTCCCTCCAGAACGGGTCCTCTCCAGCGGAAGTTGTCGTTCCATGCGTCGCGACGAGGATGGAACAGAGGCACGGTCTGCTGCCGCAGCGTATCGAAACCAGCGATGTTTGGACCCTTATGATGATTGCAGGCGAAGCAGGACAAGGCGAGATTATCCGCCGTGTTCGGTCCCGAGTGCTGGACCGCGATGATGTGGTCCAGTTCGAAGGGGAGTGGGTCGTAAGCTTGCGACAACTGACAATACTCGCAACGGGCGAGTGCACGTGACCAGACCAACTCTGCGAGCGACTTGTCCACAGCCATCACGAAGCGGCGTCCGTTGAATCGTGCAGCGCGACTCGCGCCTTCGATTGCAGAATGGCCAGGTAGTGTCCGACACGCTCGTAGTTGTCGATCTCTTGTTGCTCCTGGGGCGTCAGCGTTCCTTGCCGGGCCTTTTCTGCCAAATCATGCATGCGCTCTGTGTCCGCAGGGCTAAACCCCACGGCCAATAGCGAGCGAGCCGCTTCTTGAGAGAGCCCTGGCTGGCTCGGCAAGACGAGGCGCTCGAAGATGGCCGATTCACTGGTAGATTCGATGGACATGGAAAGTTTCGTGCGATGCACGTCCTGATACCTGCAAACATTATCCTCGGGTTGCGCTCGGCGGTCAACCAAATCACTTGGCGATCGATCGACGGCCGCTGCGTACATCAACGGGCTGTTACGCGAGCAGGTTCAGCAACCGCAGTTTCTCGCGGCACTCGTCGCGCTCGCGCGAGCGTGTGAGTCCGGTCCAGGTGGGATCCTCGACGGCCAGAAAATCCTCTTCCGTGGCTTGCGCGCGGCCGGCGGCCGCCAGCCGCACGATCAGCCGGGCGATTAATTCCCGATCGAGCCGCGACAGAAACATCCCTTCCAGGCGATAGTCGACGAACGCCTCCCACACTAACGGAAACAGCGGCTGCACGATCTGCCGGCCGATCGTCGAGGCATACTCGCGAATCTCCCACTGCGCGTGACTATCCATCCGCAGCGCCAAAAAATGAAGCAGGTTGTGCAGATCGACTTTCCAATACGCCTCGGTATACGTCGACAGCGGCAAGTCCTTGCGGGCCTGTTCGCGGGCCACGCCCAGCGCAATGCGCTGTTCGTACAGATCGCGGGCTTGCTGCTGAAACTGGCCTTCGGCCGACGTGAGCGCCGCGCCTTGCTCGGGCGAGAGCGGCTCGCCGCTGCCCTGGCGATTTTGCGTGGCTTGCGTGCGCCAGGCGTCGGGTTCGGTGGTTTGCATGGCGTCGATGGCCAGCGAGTAGCGCGTGCTGTACTCGTTGACGTTTGCCGTGCGATGGCGAATCCACTGCCGCCAGCAATCCATCGGCACGCGCACCAGCAGCTTGATCTCGGCCATTTCGAACGGCGTCGAGTGCCGATGACGCATCAGGTAGCGAATCAGGCCGCGGTCGTCCGACACTTTGCGCGTGCCTTCGCCGTAGCTGACGCGTGCCGCCTGCACCACCGACTGATCGTCGCCCATGACGTCCACCAGGCAGACGAAGCCGTCGTTGAGCACGGGAAACTTCTTCCAGCGCAGCTCGCTGACTTGCGGGTCGTTGGTGGCCATGATTCGCTTCCGCCGCTGGAAAATTACTTCTTGCCCATCAACTCTTCGACCAGCTTGGCCAATAGCGCCGGATTGTCCTGCTTCATCAGGTGCTCGATCCGCGCCGCGGGCAGCTTCAGTTTCTCCAACGCGCTGCGGATGTACTTCCACTGCTTCTCACGCGCCTTGCCTTCGGCCAGGTAGAGCTCGGTGACCAGCTCGCTCAGCCGCTGCAGCGAGATCGCCTCGCGATTGTCGTAATAGTTCTTGATGACCTTCTGCTGGTATTTGGATCGCTCGGCCACGATAGGTCTCCCACTTCCGTGCGCACTTGGAGGTACGATTTGCGAGTAGTGATCTTCTCCAAAATGGCCCGCTTTGACAACCGCCAGATCGGCGAGCGAAAAACGGGGCCATTGACCGCGAACGACTGGTCTTGACAGATCCGCGTCAGACCGGTGGGGCATTGGCGCCGCGCTGAATTCCGCCTTTCCCCGGTTCTGGGGGCGGCTTACGATGACGCGCCATGGCCGAGCGCAAACGGTGGCACCTGTGGAGCGGATTCTGGGCGACCAGCTTGGGCACGCTGGCCAGCCGCGTGCTGGGATTAGCGCGCGACGTGGCCACGGCCGCGCTGTTGGGACTCGGCGAAGCGGGCGTGATGGACGCCTTCGTCATTGCCTTTCGTGTGCCTAACCTGTTGCGCCGCATCTTTGGCGAGGGCGCCCTGGCCGCCAGCTTCCTGCCCGTCTTCACGCGCCAGGCCGATGAGTCGCCCCATCGCGGCTGGCAATTGCTCAGCGTGCTGTTCGCCTGGCTGGCCATGCTGCTCGTGGCGCTGGTGCTGGTGGGCGAGATCGGCTGCGCCTGGTGGTGGCTGCGGGCCGGCGGCGGCAGCGCGGACGCGGCGCTCGTGGGCTTGCTGGCCGCCATGCTGCCGTATCTGGTGTTGATTTTTCTGGCGGCGCACGCCGCCGCGGCGCTGCAATCTTTGCTCGAGTTTCGCGTGCCGGCCGTAGCGCCGATGATCCTGAACGTCTGTTGGTTGGCCGCCGCCTGGCTGGTGGCCCCGCGCTTCGAGCCCGACAAGCTGGCGCAAGCCTATGTGATCGCGGTCGCAGTGCTCATCTCCGGCGTGTTGCAGTTCGGCGTGCAATGGGCCGCGTTGCGCCGGCTGGGCTTTCGCTTCGACTATGACTGGCACGCCAGCCGCGACGCCTTCTGGCTGGTCGTGCGCACCACGCTGCCGGTCGCACTCGGGCTGGCCGTTACTCAACTCAACACGCTAACCGATAGCCTCATCGCCTGGATCCTGTCGGCTCCCGAGGGCGCCGCGCATCGCATCGCCTGGCTCGGCGGCAACGTCGCTTATCCGATGCAAACCGGGGCCGCTGCCGCCATCTACTATGGCGAGCGCTTCTATCAACTGCCCGTCGGCATCCTGGGCGTGGCCATCGCCACGGTCATCTATCCGTTGCTCAGTCGCCACGCGGCGCGCGGCGCTGCAGCGGAGTTGGCGCGCGATTTGTCATTAGGATTGCGACTGGTGACCTTTACCGCGCTGCCGGCCAGCGTTGGCATGATGCTGGTGGCCGAACCGGCCACGCGACTCCTGTTTGAGCGCGGCGCGTTCACCGCGTACGATGCCCAGCGCGCCGCCGCCATGATCGCCTGCTATGCCAGTGGCGTGTGGGCCTATTGCGCCATCCCGGTGCTGGTGCGAGGATTCTACGCCGTGGGCCATGCCAACGCGCCCGCCAAGCTGGGGCTGGTTGCCGTGGCCGTCAACCTGGCCTTGAATCTCACGCTCATCTGGCCGCTGGCGGAACGCGGCCTGGCCGTCTCGACCGCCGTCGCCGCGGGCGTGCAAGTGCTGCTGTTGGCGACGACGTTTTCAAGCGGCGTGCATCGCCTGCCCTGGGCAGAGCTGGCGACCACGTTCGGCAAGTGCATGCTGGCTACGTTGGCGATGACCTCGGCGGTTCTCGCCGTGCGGTTCGGCTATCCGCTGCAGTTCGACAGCAGCCGGGCGCAGCTTGCGCTACAACTTCTGTTGATGATCGGCGGGGGTGCGGCAAGCTATCTGGCGGCCGCCCGCTTGCTGCACATCCCCGAGCTGGGGTTATTACTCAGGCGGCCTCGACTTGGCGAGGCGATCGACCGCGACGACTAAGCGATGATCTCGCGGATTGGCGCGCCGAAGTCGATAAGAGGGTGCCATGTTCACACGCCGCGACAGCGGTGGGTGAGCATGCTGCTGCACGGCCCACCTTTGCAACGATCATGCTCACGCACGCGTGAGCATGGCACCCGACTAAGCGATGATCTCGCGGATTGGCTCGCCGAAGTCGATTGCCAGCCGTTTGCGCCCCGGCACGGCTAAGTGCCGCGGATCGATGCCCAACTGGTGCAGCACCGTGGCATGGATGTCGGTCACGTAGTGGCGGTTTTCGACGGCGTGGAAACCCAGCGCGTCTGTTGCGCCGTGGGCGATGCCCCCTTTGAGTCCGCCGCCGGCCATCACCACCGAGAAGGCAAACGGATGATGGTCACGTCCGTCGGAATTTTGCGTGCCGGGCGTGCGTCCGAACTCGGTGCCGATCACCACCATGGTTTCTTCGAGCAGGCCCCGTTGCTTGAGGTCCTTGATCAAGGCGGCAATTGGCTGATCGACCTGGCCGCACAGGGTCTCGTGTCCGTTTTTCAAATTGCCGTGCGCGTCCCACGCGCCGGCGCCGCCATTGCTGCCGTGAAAGATCTGCACGAATCGCACACCTTGTTCCACCAGCCGCCGCGCCACCAGGCATTGCCGGCCGAAATCGGCCGACTCTTTCCGGCCGAGGCCATACATCGCGCGCGTGGCCTCGGTTTCCGCTTCGCAATCGACGACGCCGGGCACGGCGGTTTGCATGCGAAACGCCAGTTCGTACGACTTGATGCGGGCGCGAATGCCCTCGTCGTCGGGGTACTCCACGGCTGCCAGCCGGTTCAGATCGCCCAGCAGTTCGAACTCACCTTGCTGCTCTTCGCGAAACACATCCTTGCCGGGCGCGGCGAAGGGCAGGGGATCCTTCGGGTCGACGCCCAGTTGCACGCCGCTGTGCTCGGGACCCAGGTAATTTGCGCCGTGCGCGCCGATGCCGCCGCAACAATCGGCGATCGGCGTGCCCAGCACGACGAACCGCGGCAGATTGTCGTTGATCGAACCCAGGCCGTAGTGCACCCACGAACCGATGGTGGGAAACTGCCCTTCGAGCACGTGTCGGCCGGTGTGAAACTGCAATTGCGCGCCGTGGTTGTTGTCGGTGGTCCACATCGAGCGGACCACGGCCAGATCGTCGGCGCACTCGCCCAGGTGCGACCACCAGTCGCTGATCTCCAGCCCGCTTGCTCCGCGCTTTTGGAAACCGACTTGCAGCGGAAACAATTTGTGGCGAATGTGGCCGTTGGCGTCGTCGGGCACGACCACGCGCAAGTTCTCGCTAAGGAACGACGCCTCCAGCACGTGTTTGTGCGGGGTGTTGCCGATCTCGACTCCGGCGAATTCGTTCAAGGCCGGCTTCGGATCGAAGCTTTCCAGGTGGCTCATGCCGCCCACCAGGAAGATCCAAATCACGTTCTTCGCTTTGGGCCGGAAGTGGCTGCGCCCATCGGGCGGCGACCAACTCGCCGCGTCCCCACCGCGGACAATGCCGTCTGCCAACAGCAGTTCGCCCAAAGCCAGACCGGTGAAGCCCATGCCTACGTCGGCCAGGAATGCGCGGCGATTGCGTCGTGTCGCTGCACGGATGTCGGTTGGTTTTCGTTTCATCGTGATCGGGGCGTCGCTAGCGAACCGTGAGAAAGTCGTTGTGGTTGAGGAGCACGTGCACCAGGTTCTCTCTTGCGCGCAACGACGCATCGCTCGACGGTTTGACGTCGGCATCGTCTCCCGAAGTGAAGGCGGACAGCTTCGTGGTATCCACGAATCGTGCGGCTTGCGCGTCGAGGAACTCCCGGCACTTGGCCAGTTCGGGCTCGGTCGGCGTGCGGCACAATATGCGCTCGAACGCCGCTGTGACAAAAACGCTTGCGTCCGCGTTGGCCGGCACGCTACTCAGACTGGTCGCCAGTCGCCGGGCCTGAGCCAGCGACAGCGGGCTGTTGATCATCGCCAGCGCCTGCTGCGGCACCACGGTTTCGCTGCGCCGATAACAATCCGTCACGTTGGCCCGATCGAACAAATCGAGAAACGTCATCTTCTTCTCTTTGCTCGAACGGAAATAAAGGCTGCGACGCGGCGCCGTCATGCCGGTGTTCTGCGCCAACTCGGGCCCAAACTGCGTCGCGTCCAACGAACCGGCCACGGCCAGCGTGGCGTCGCGCACGATCTCGGCCTCCATCCGCCGCGGGTTCATTCGCCACAAATACTCGTTCTCCGGATCGAGCTTGCGATTCACTTCGTGGTCGCTCGACGACGCCATCCGATAGGCCGTGCTGGTGACGATCAGCCGGTGGATCGGCTTCATCCGCCAGTCTTGTTCCATCAGTTCCACGGCCAGCCAATCGAGCAGCGCCGGGTGGCTCGGCCGCTTGCCGTTGAGTCCGAAGTCAAACACGCTGGCGACCAGCGGAGTGCCAAAGTGCCGCATCCAGATCTGATTGATGGCGACGCGCGCCGTGAGCGGATTGTTCTGGGAGGCGATCCAACGCGCCAGCGCTGCGCGCCGGCCGGTGCTCTTGGGCGGATGCACCGCACCAAAGCGCGCGTACTCTTCGTTCGGCTTGCCGAGCGCCGCTTGCGCCGTCTCGTGGGCCTTGCGCGCGTCGGCCAGCTTCTTTTCCAACTCGGCGCTCTTTTTCTTGGCGGCGTCATCTGCGCCGGCGTTGGCCGATTCCAACTCGCCTTCCAGACGCATCACGTCGCGCCGCGCCCGCTGCGCGGCGGCCCCAACTTTGGCACCGCTGGCATCCCGCGCCAGTT
>JBBDYK010000244.1:0-21164 GCA_040901665.1 Pirellulales bacterium
TTCAGCGTGGGGAAGGCCATGTCGTCGGCGCCGATCATCAGCGGGATCAGGTAGTTGCCGAACGCGCCCGCGAGGATCGGGATGATCACGAAGAAGATCATCACCGTGGCGTGCATGGTGAACAGCACGGTGTAGAACTCCGGCGAGATTTGCCCGCCCTCGCTGGAAAACAGCATCTTGCCGATCACCGGCATGTCGGACCAGGGATAGGCCAGTTGCCAGCGAATGCCCAGCGCCAGCAGCCCGCCAATCAAAAACCAGATGAGCGTCGAGAACAAGAACTGGATGCCGATCACCTTATGGTCTTTAGAGAACACATAGGTGGTGAGAAAGCTGCCGGCATGCGCGTGGCCTTGGCTGTCTTCGTGTGTGTGTGAACCAACCGTAATCGTGCTCATTCAACGTCCCCTTCGGCCACTTGCGGATCTTGCGTGGCCTCTTGCTCTTTCCACTTTTCGGCCAGCCAGCGGTCGAAATCCTCGCGCGATTCGACCGTCAGACGACCCTTCATCTTGTAATGTCCCCAACCGCACAATTCCGCGCAAACCAGGTCATAAGTGCCCGTCTGCGTGCAGCGGAACCACACGGGTATCTTCATGCCCGGCACGGCGTCCTGCTTGACGCGCGCATTGGGCAGAAAAAAGCTGTGCAACACGTCGGCGCTTTTCAGCTCCAACAAAATCTCCTCGTTGACCGGCAGGTGCAGGTCGTTGACGACGAAGATATCGTCCGCGTCACCCAGCTTGCCTTCGGCCTTCAATCCCGGATAGCGCAGCCGCCACTCGAACTGGCGGGCGGTCACCTCCAGCATCGGCTGCATGTCGTCGGCCGTGCCGTAAACGCCGTCGGGCCCGGCGGCGGGATTGCGAATCTTCGAATTCGCCCAGGCGTTCATCTGATAGATGGCGATGAACAACAGCGTGGCCGCCGGCAGAATCGTCCACACGATTTCCAGGCTATGGCTGCCGTGCATGAACTTGACCGGGGCCCCCGGCTTGCCGTCATAGCGCCAGAGGAACCAGAACAGCGCCACCTCGGTGATCACGAACACCGCGCCGGTCAACCATAGGATGAAATAGAACAAGTGATCGATCGTATGCCCGTGCTGCGATATGTCTCGCGGCAGCCAATGGTCGTACCACGGCGACACGACGAACGTCGCCACGCCCAATACCGGCACCAGCAAAAATACCAGGCTCCAGAACTTACCCACGACGATTCTCCAAACGTACGGTCTTAGGCACGGCTTCGTTTGCTTCCGGCACTGTTAGTATTGCGCCTGGCTGACCAACGGGTGCTGCTGGGGTGGATGATCCGTGGCGGCCTCATAGGGCAGCGACAACACGTAGTCGACCAGGTTCCAAATCTCGTCCGAGGTGAGCGTGCCCGTGGCCCCGGGAGTCGCCGGGCCGACGCCGGGCATCGGCGCTCCGTTGATGCCGGCGTAAATGCGGCGATAAACGTCCACCGGACGGCGGCCGCCCCGATAGATGCCCTGCCGCAGGTTGCGCGGGATGGCGCGGCGCGGCGGCAGCGAGTCCTTCTTCAATACCAGGCTGTCGAACGCCAGCCGCTCTTTGATCTCGCTGCGCTGGGTGCTGTCCATTTCGGTATCCGAAGCCAGCGACGCTTGCTCGCTGGCGACACTTTGCGCCATCTCGAACAGCGGCTTGCTCCAGTCGTCGTAGTCGGTCGTCTGACCGTCGCCCAACGATCCGGGTCCGTGACACTTCACGCAGTTGGCCTTGGCGCCGTAATACAGCTCGCGCCCTTGATCGATCGATTGGGCCAGCGCCACTTCGGGCTTCGGATCGGGATTGATGATGCTCTCGTTGGCGGCGATCCAACTGTCGGCGATCGGCTGCATGATCTCGTCCACGAGCATGCCCCGCGAGGTGTCGAGTTGGTCGCCTTCGCTCAAGTCGGCGATCGCGTTGATCAGCGAAATCTCGGTCTGCCCCCGCAGGCTCAGATACTTGACGTATTCGACCAGCGCCTTGACCTGCATGTCGGGCAATAGGTCGAACGCCGGCATCGCGGTGCCCGGCACGCCGTGGCGCACCACGCGCTCCAGGTCGATTTCGGTGGGCTTGGCGGCCCGCTCGGTGGCCTTGAACTTGAACTTACCCTGGCGGTAGTCGCGCGGATAAGGATTCAAGATCAGCGCCGTCGGCCCCATGCCGTCGCCGGTCGTGCCGTGACAGTGCGCACAGTGGCGGCGGTAGAGACCCGTTTCCTTGCCGAACTGATCGCTGTGTACCGGACCGGCCGCCAGCTTCAGCTTTTCGATGTCCAGTTCGGTCTCCGGCAGCACGAACGGCTCGTCCGGCGTGCCATACATGGCCGTCAACACGTCGGCGATCACCTGTTGCTGCGGCTCGGCAAGCTGCGCTTTGGCAATGTCGACCATGTTCAGCCGATACGATGGCGGCCCGGCCTCGCCGCAGCCGCTCAACAGCGCCAAGCCCAGCAGGCAGGGCAGAATTCGCAATCCAAAAGCGAGCTTACTGTTCATGGGAATTCGCGACGCCGCGTTTGTGTCGCGACGAACTGAAACCGGTTGCATAGTCTTCCACGCCATACGCCAATTACTTGAACGCCGCCCCGGGGACGTCGAACGTCAGCTCGGTAGCCACGTCGGGCTCGAGCTTCACTTTGAAGCGACCCTTGCTCGTCCACTTCAATTCCTTGCGATCCAGCACCAGCGCGCCGCTGGGTCCGGTGCCCCGCTCGTGCCAGACCTGGATCTCCAGGTCCTCGCCGGCCGGCAAGTTCGCAATCTCGAACGATCCATCGTCGTTGGTGACGGCGAAGTACTTGTCCTTTCGCGGCAGCAGGTACGCCCGCATCCACGGATGGATGCTGCACGAGACGCCGGCAGGCAACGCTTCTTCGGCCGTGGGAATGTAAGCCACGGTCTCGCCGGTTGGCAGGTTCTGGTTGAAAGGCACGCCCGATCGCGGATCGATCTTGGTGTTGTGACCGATCGGATCACTGTTCTTGATGTCCAACGGCTGGCCTACCTGCATCGCGGTCACGTGGGTCAAGAACATGCAGTTCTTCTGATCGAAGATCACCGGACTCCCCTGCCCTGCTTCCAGCGGCTTGGCGGAATCGTGCACGCGCTTCGCGCGGGCATAAACCACGACGTTGGCGATGCCGCCGCCGGAACTCACCACGAGCGAGTTGTCGATCAGCGGACCTTCCTTGCCACACACCTCGGTATCCTTGTCGGCGTTGATCACTCCAGGTGCGGGGGGCGTGCCCACGTACTTGAACGTGCCCTTAAGCGTGCCCCAGCCGGTGCCGGTTGCTTCCGCAGCTTGTTGCCCTGCTTCGGCAGCATCGCCGCCGGCCAGTTTCTCGCGGATCAGCTTCACCGCCTCGGCGCTGGGCCGGGGACCGGCGGCCGCCGACCGCCCGCAGCCCGCCAGCGTCAGGCACGGCAGCGCGCCCGCCAACGTCAACACCAGGGCCGTCGTCTTGTGCATGGTCTAGTTCCTCGATCGCATGGGCCGCCAAACGGCTACTTCTTGGAAAACACGCTCGGCGCGACCTTGATGTCGCCGAGGTCATTGTCGCCCGGCTTGAGCTTGATCTTGAAGCGGCCGCGATTGTCGGCCTTGCCGCCTTTGAACGTGGCGTTCTTCAGATAGCCGGAGTTCTCTTGCCACAATCCGAACTCGAGATCCTTGCCCGCCGGCAAATCCTTGATCGTGAACTTGCCGTCGGCATCGGTCACCGCGGCGTAGGGATCCTTACGCACGACGAGCCACGATCCCATCCAGGGGTGGATGTTGCAGCCGACCTTCACCGGCAGCGCTTCCTCGGCCGAGAACTTGTAAAGCACCGGTTCGCCGCCGGCTGGCAGAATCGGGTTGATGCCCGGATTCAACAGCGGATCGATCTTGCTGTTGTGGCCGATCGGGTCTGAGTTCTTCAGCTCAACGTTCTGCGACGTGAGCACTACTTGCACGTGCGGCTCGAAACGACAGCCCTTGTTGTCCAGCACGACCGACTTCGCAGCTTCGCCGTAACTCGGGGCGACTTGAACGCCTTTGGTGCGGAGCACGACCACCGCGTTGGCGATGCCGCCATCTTTGCTGACGACCAGCTCTTCGTCGGGGATCGGCTGCTTGCCGCACACTTCGACGTCCTTGGTCGCTTCGATGGCTTTGAACGTCGGCGCCGTGCCGCCGTAAACGATGCGGCCGGTGAGCGTGGCCCAGTTGCCATCGGCCGTCTTGGTCTCCACGGTGTCGTCGGCGTCCTGGGTCGTCTCCTCGGGCGTCTCGTCGGCCAGCCCCTTCTTGGTCTCTTCCGAGCCGCTGAGATCGACTTCGGGCGTGTCCGTCGAAGAAGAAGCGCCCGGCGGGGGCGACTTCGTCTCGCCGCAACCCGAGATGAACGCCACGACCAACAACAGCGTGGCGAAGCCAAACAACCGATGCGAGTTTTTCATGATAGTTCTCCCTGCAATCACTGTGCGGGTTCGCCGGCCTGATTGGCGGCGGCCGCATTGGGAGCCGGAGCGGGCGCCGCCGGCTTGACGAGTTTCTTGATCGACGTTTTGCTCTCGGTGTAGCGGTCGAAGTTCATCAGCAAATCCACCACCGCGTTGAGCTGCTCCTGCGGCGTGCCCTTGTACAACTCCGCGCTAACGCCCTTGTCCGCCGGAATATTGACGGGCATGCCCGTATAGGGCAGCAGGCGCTTCGGGTTGGCGACCCAATCGTGGACGAAATCGGGACGCAACCGCCGGAACACGCGATCCATTTGTGGAGCTTTGGCCCGGTCGCTGCCGGTCGGCACGAAGTCGCCCACCAGGTGGCACTTGATGCAATAGTTATTGTCGGTGACGATCTTCATCGCATCATCCAGCCGATCGGGATGCTGCTCGTTCGCGGCCGCGAGATGCGATTCCAGCGTGCGCGGATCGAAGTTATAGGGATAGTCGGCTCCGTCCACGGCGGCAAAGTAGTTGACGAGTTTCTTCGCGTCGCTCGGCGACAAGTTGAACTTCGGCATCCGCAGCACCACGGCCGGACGAATCAGATAGGGATCGAGCAGGAACTCGTAGAGCCATGCCGATTGCACCTTCGTGCCTTCGCCCACCAAGGGCGGCGGCAGCCAGCCGGGAGCTTCCTCCGGCTTGGCGGCTGGATTCACGGCCTTCTCGGCTTCCACCACCGCCGCGTGAGCGATCTTTGACAGTGCGCCGCCATTAGCCGGATAGCGCTTGGTAATCGTCGCTTCGGGGACCAACAGGTTCTGCAAGCCGGCCTGACGCGCCTGACCGTTGATCAGCACGTTCTCCCAAGGCATGAACGAAAAGAACGCGGGCGTCTCGGTGTCGTCCGCTTCGATCGGCGCGCCGTCCTCGTCCAAGCGCAGCGTCTGGCCGTTTTCGTCCATGGCCGGAGCTCCCACCAGCGTGGCGTGCCGCAGGCCGGCCGCGTCGGTCGCCAGCGATTTCTCGATCGCCGCGGGCGAAAAATGCGGCTCCAGGAACGCAAAGTCGGGAATGACGGGCGCATCGGGGAAAACGTCCGGCGCATAGGCCAATTCCCAGCGATCCATCGAGAACGCGTGACAGCCGGCGCAGTTGAACTTGTCGATCACTTGCGATCCTTCGACGATCGCGTCGCGACGCGGATCGCCGTGATACACGTATTGCGGCGGCGGCGGCTCCGCCACCAGCCCCAGCACGAAGGTAATGATCGCCTCGCGCTGGTCGTCGCTGAGCACCGTGAACTCGGGCATCCGCAGCCGTTCGTTGTAGCCCTTGTTCTGCGTCTTCTGGAAGTCATAGCTGCGCGGCTCGCGAAGCTTCTGCCAGATGAAGCCTTGTCGCTGATGGCCGAACAGCTTCTCCAGGTAGTAACCCACGTTGGGAGCAAAGTCCTGGAAGTTCTCGAACGTGTGACCATACGGCCCGCTGTCGCCCATTTCCAATTGCTCGTCGGCCACGTCGCCGCCGGTGTCGGGCTCCCAGCGCGGCGGCTTGCCGTGACCGTGCTTGATGTATTCGACGATTTGCTCGAAGGCCAGTCGATCGGCGCTCTTGCGGCCCCAATCGGCCAGGCCGGTGCCGATGGGCTTGGCATCCTCGAAGCCGGGAATATCGTGGCAGCCGGAGCAGCCGTATTTGCTGATCGTGCGGCGCCCGACAAATTGCAGTTGCTTGTCCTGCGACATCGGCCCGAGCAACTCGACCTCGTCCCCCTTCAGCTCGCTGCGGCGCTCCTCGGGGATGCCGGTCTCCAAATACTTTTCGGCCTGGCGGCGGGTAAACGCGGTTTGCAGATGCTCAAGCGCCAGTTCGTAGAGCGCCTCGGTTTCCGCCTTCGTCAGTTCACGCGACGGCACGTCCGTCGGCTGCCAATCCTGCTGCGACGTGAGCAAGAAAGCCGTGATGTCGGCAGCCGGATCCGTCAGCGTGCCCGCGGCGTCGGCGACCGGATCCAACAGCAAGTTGGGCATGAACGTGCGGGCGTGATACTTCATTGGATCGCGCAGCCAGGTGTACAGCCACTGCTTGCCGTCGGGGTCCCCTTGGTGCGAAAGCTTGGCGCCGATCCGCGATAGATCGGGCCCTTGCGTCATTTTGCCCGCCGGAAAATCGGCATGCGTATGGCAGGCCAGGCAGCCGCGCACTTCGAACAATTGCTTGCCGCGCTCGGCAGACGCCTCGACCGTGAACGACTTGGGCGGCTCTGTGTATTCGAAAGGCTGGCTCTTGGCCAACAAGTACTCCACCGCCGAGCGAATCTCGATCGGCTCGAACTTCTGCGCCTCGGCGAGCCCATCGCCTTCCAGGTGCGATTCCAGGCCAAAGAATTGCGGCATCTTGGTCGAGGGCCGGAAATCGCTGGGCTTGCGCACCCACGAGTACAGGAAGTTGAAGTCATCCTTGCTGGCCAGATAACGGAGGCTGGGGCCCACGCGGCGCAACTGCCCTGGCGTGTCCAATTCGTCCAGCAGCTTGACCAGCTTCTTGGTGCGCCCTGGATCGGCGCCCGGCATTTCTTCGGCAGACAGCAGCGACTCGCTCAACGAGCGCCGCGCTTGATCGTTCGAGGGTTGGCGTACGAGGTCCTCGGCCCAGGCCTTTTGTTGATCGTTCAGACCGCCCTCGGCCATCAACGCCAGGGCCGCGGCGGAATAGGCCGGCTCCGTGCGCAGATCGGGACCGACGCGCTTGTTCGGACCGTCAAAGCCGTTGATCTCGTGGCAGCCATAGCAGCCCATGTCCTGGATCAGCTCGAAGCCTTTGACCAGCTTTGGCGCCGGCGGATCGGGAAACTGCTCGCTGGGCTTCAGTTCGCTGACGTTGTGGTGGCACTTCAAGCAGAGACTTTCCGTATGCCGGTTGGGCGTCATCGGATAGATCCAATGATGATTGTCGAACCAACCGTAGTCGCGCCTCCATTCGGCTTCTTGAAACGGATCGTTCGGGCTGTGCGACGCCCACTTGAATGCGGTGGCGCTGCCTTGCCCATCGTGGCAGATGGTGCAGCCGACGGTGTCCTTCTTGTGTGGGCTGAGCGAGCCCATGAACAAGTCGAGCCGCGGATGGCTGGCATAGGGATGCGGCAATCCGCGCCGAACGGTCAGCGCGATCGGCTTGCCCCACGGGGCCGTCTCCAGCAGGGCGCTGTAGATGACGTCCTTGTTCAGGATCGGGGCATCGCCAACCAACTCGATCACGTCGCCGCTGGCCAACTCGGCCTTGGCGCCGGGAGTCTCGGGGCGGACGACACCGATCAGCGCCTCATCGGGGTTGAACAACCCCCGGCTGGCCAACTGCAGGCCATAGCTCTCGTCCAAAACCTTGGCATAAAACGCCTGACGCTCTTCGGGATCTGCCGGCGCCTCGGCGAGTGCCGCGGGCTTTTCGTCGGGCGCCTGCAACGAGAGCGTGAGACGATGTTCCGCCTCGTAGCGCGGCAGAGTGGCCGAGCCAGGAGCGGTTTCCGCGATGGCCTGATGGCAGGTCACGCAGCGGTCGAACCGCGCGATGTCGCCCACTTCGCCAAAGTTGTAGTTGATGGTCAGCTTGGGCAGCCACACTTGCTCGATCTTGATCGGGCGGCCGAACGCGTCGATGATCGGCAGCTCCGTGAATTCCTTCATCAAGCTGTTCTCCCGCTCGTCGCGCGCCTTGACCAACAGCGTCATGCCGGTCAGATGGTCATCGAGCGCCTTGCGGGCGGCGGTCTCGTCGGCGGTCATCTCGCCCAGTATCTGCTCCAGCTCCTTGCGGTACGTCGTGGCGTTCTGTACTTCGATGGTCGCATCGGCTGTGACGTCGAGCTGTTCGGTCACCTTGGCCTGCAACGCGTCGAGCTTGGCCTGCGGCGCTTCGTTGCCGACAGCCAGGTCAAACTGGCTGCGGGCCACTTCCAGGTCGGCCGCCAGAAATTTCTTGTCGGTGGCCAGGTTGTCTTCCTCGAACTTGGCTCGCCGAGTGAAGTCGCCCAGCTTGTCTTTCAGATCGTCGAGCAATCGCGGGCGGTCCTCTTCGCTGGCCTTGGCCAGCGCGTTGTAAGCGTCGTTGACGGCGGAGAAATCGGGCTCGGCGGCCTGCTTTTCGGCCGCACGCGCTTTGACGGTCGACTCGAAGCGTGCAACGCTCGCTTCCGGCGGGACCACGCGGCGAGCCGTCTCGAGCTGAGCTTCCAACTCGTGCAATTTTCCCTCGAAGTTCGTGGTCTCCTCCTGGTTGATCCGCGCTTGGGCGGTCCAGGCCTCGATCTGCTGATACTTCTTTTGATAGTCCTTCCACTCGCGCCGGTGATCGGCCGCCAGCATCCAGATCGTGGTAATCAGCATGGCGATGGCGCTGACGCCGAAAACGACGTGCAGCAGCTTCGAGTCGCGCCACGTTTGTTCAGTTGCGGGCATAGTGTCAAAGCGCGCCAGGGTGCGCCCAGTTGAAAACCTAGAAGTTCAGGAAGTACTCGGGAATGGCCACGATGTATTTCAGGTTCAGCGTCCAGCGCAACACCATCTTCAAGGGCAAGGCCGCCATGAAGAGCAGCAAATTGGCCATCAACATGAAGCGAATGAAACCCATCTTCAGGAAGAAGTTGCGAAACACCGTCACCGCCATCACCGGCGGCAAGGCGATGAAGTACAGCAGCAATAGCGCGATGCCCAGCCACTCTCGATAGAGGATGAAGGCGATTTGCAGGCCGGTCCCGCTGTCGGGCGGCGCCTTGGGCATCCCGCGCCCCATGCCGTAGACCCAGAAGTATTGCGACAAATCCACGTTATTCAGCGCCAGCACCTTGTGCGGATCCCAATACTCGAACGGCCCGAAGATATTCCAATTCGGCCCGCGGAAAAACGTGCCCAGAATGATCAACGTGACCCACATCTCCAGGAACCCGAATTGAAACACGAGGTAGCTGAACTTGCGCTGCTCGATCGTGTAGTAGCCGTTGCCCTGCTTGTTGAAATCGAGAAACGGAATGGCCATCAACCCGAACACCACCAGGCTGGGCAACAGCACGCCGGCCATCCACGGATCGTAGTAGACCAGCATTTCCTGCAAGCCCAGGAAGTACCACGGGGCCTTCGACGGATTGGGCGTCTTGACGGCGCTGGCGGGTTCTTCCAACGGGGCTTGTAAGCAGATCGCCCACACCAACAGAAAAGCCGTCAGCGCGATCATGCAGATCAATTCGGTGTAGACGAGATCGGGCCAGACCAGCACCTTTTCATTGTCCAGCGATTCGGTCGGCGGCAGCCCTTCTTTGGCGCGATCGTCGTTCTCCACCGCCTTGGCCGTGGCCAGCCAGGTGAAGAAGCCCAACAGGAACACCAGCCCCACGATGGGCACGTTGTCCGGCTTGGTGACGATGGCCGCGAAATTCGGGTTGGCCATCGAGAGGCCCATGATCAACAGCGACAGGTTCAAAACCGACCAGCCCACGACCGGCCGCACCAGAAAGCGCCGCGCCAGGTAAGCGACGACCAACAGCAAGGTGGTGCCGACGCTGTAGACGACCGGTCCGGTGGCCTCGTCGACGGCGTTGCGGAATCCTTCGGGAAAGCCGAGCGGGCTGCCCCCCATCGCCGCCGAAGCAATACCCACCAGCACGAAGCTCGCGGCCGTCCAGAACAAGGCCTCGCCGATGCGGTTGCGATAGTGCCAGAGATAGAAGGCCATGACTGCGTTCATGGCGGCCAGCGACAAGTAGTAGCCGCCCAGAAACGGAGCGATGCCGGCGATGAAATCCGCGTGAGAACCGTGCATAGGGATGTCGCTTATTCAGCCGCCCGAAATGTCAGATGGTTAAAACCCGGCCGGCTCCAGCCGGCCTGCCCGTCCCCAACTCGCGGCGCCGCAGCGGGACGTCGCAAACGGGGATCCGCCGCACGTCATAACGGCCCGCTAATGCCGCCGTCCTTGCGGACGCGCCAAAAGTGAATGGCCAGCAACAACGCCACCGCCAAGGGAATCGCGATGCAGTGCAAAATATAAAACCGGTTCAACGTCTCTTCGCCCACGAAGCGCGCGCCCAACAGGGCAAAGCGCGCATCGGAAGCGTTGGTAATCATGTCGATGCCCTGGATGTTCAAGAGCTGTTGCCCCGGTCCTTCGTGACCCAAAATCGGCGTGGCCCGAGCCATGTTCGAACCGACCGTGATGGCCCAGATGGCCAACTGGTCCCACGGCAACAGGTAACCGGTGAACGAGAGCAGCAGCGTGAGCAGCAGCAGGATGACGCCGATCACCCAGTTGAATTCGCGCGGCGGCTTATAGCTGCCGGTGAGAAACACGCGGTACATGTGCAGCCAGACGGTGATCACCATGGCATGCGCGCCCCAGCGGTGCAATTCGCGCAGCACGCCCAACGACGTCACGTCGCGCAGCGCCAGGATGTCGTTATAGGCCCACTCGATCGTCGGCCGGTAATAGAACATCAGCAGCACGCCGGTCACGGTCTCGACCAGGAACAGGAAGAACGTGACGCCCCCCATGCACCAGGTGTACGACAGCGCGATGCCCTGCTTCTTGATCGATACGGGGTGCAAGTGCAAAAAGAAATTGGTCAGCATCACCACAATGCGATTGCGGCGATCCTGGGGCATGGGATGCCGGAAGATGCTCTTCCAGACTTGCGACTCGCGAATCATTTCGCCAATGGACATCGGGCTACCAGCGCTCGTGAGGAGAAAAAAGAATGCTTCCGCCAGTTCAACCAGATCGAGGAGTACAGGCCGCCCGCCCACCGTCCAGCGTGGCCGCACGCGGCGACGCACACGTGCCCCGTCGCACGCGGCAACCGGCTGCTTCTCCACCGGCGCAGCAAGACACGGCCCGACGACGGCAATCGCCAGGGCTCACCCCGCGACGTACGAAGCAGGGTCGCTCCACTGGCCGATTTCTTCCTGAAAGAGTTTGCTCTTGTCGATTTCCAACTGCCCGTCATCCGCCAGGCGGATCGCATAGCGTTCCAAGGGACGCGGGGCCGGCCCCTCGAAGTTGATGCCGTCTTTGTAAAAGCCGCTGCCGTGGCAAGGGCATTTGAATTTCTGCTCCCCCTCGAGCCAATTTGGCGTGCAGCCCAAGTGCGTGCACACCGACCGCAACGCGTAGATTTGCGGCTGGCCGTTGTACTCGTAGTTGGCCACCCACACGCCGTACTGCGGAATGAACTTCGTTTCTACCTGGCCGGGCGCGAAATCGCTGGGAAAGCCCACCTTGAATTTGCTAGGGGGCTCGGTCAGCACGTTGGGAAACATGAATCGCGCGACTCCCAATCCCCACAGACCGAAGGTCACCGAGGTGAACGTCCAGCCTGCCCCCAGCATCGACCCCAGCAACATGCCGACCAGGAAACCGCGACGCCCCTCGTTGCTCTCGGCAGCCGGCGGCTTGGGCTTCGCGTAGTCGGGCTTGAACGGCATCGGCGGCACCGTGAAGCGCGACTTCTCCGGCTTCGGCGACGTCTTCGCATCGGGCGCCAGTCGCGCCGCTTCCGCCTTGGTCATCGGCCCCGGCTTCGACGTGGACCGCGCGGCAGCCAGAATGCTGCCCGTGTCTTTCGGGCCATTGGACGCAACCGCGGCGGCGGCCGGTTTGGGCGAAGCCTTTGCCGCAGCCGGTTTGGCTTCGGCGACCGCCGGCTTCGCGGCAACGGCCGGTTTTGCGGCGGGCGCGGCGCCGGCTTGCTTTTCCGCGCGCGCCGCAGCCATCATTTCCGTCACGCTTAGCCGCGCGCCGCTGGCCGCTGCGGGTTTCGGTGCGGGCTGCGTAGCGGCAGGTTTGCTTTCGACAGACGCCGCTGTTTCGGACGCGGCACTTGCCTCGGCGGCTGCCGTTTCAGCAGGCGCCGATTCGGTCGGATTGGCGCCCGCGCTCTTTGAATCCGTATTCCGCGCCGCAGCCAAGATTTCGGCCACGGACAATTTCTTTTTATCCGCCATGCCCAGTCACCCTTAGGCCTGACTCCATCCCATCAACCGCAACTCGAAGCGCAAAATTAATCGCCGACACAATGCATCGACGGCTCGTCGATAAGTCGCCACACTCGGCCGACTTCCAACTCGTCCGCCGCAACTACGGCTAAGCGCCAGTAGAGCCAGCCGTTACGAGGATTGTGACATTTTTCACGATCTATCCTAACTTCTAACCCACGCTGCATATCCTTGTCAACCCACCCTGCTTGCAGGGCGCGTTACCGGGAACCGCCTGGCTGCCCATCCGCCGGCAGCACGCAGCTTCGCGGCCCGCAGAATCGACGGCCTCGAAAGCCCGCCGCACGAGCCGAATTCTGCCGCCAGCGGGCGAATGGTTCGCATCGGCTGGGCCACTTCGGCCGCGATGATCGGCGCTGCTCCGTCGCTACTTTCTACGTTCCACGGCCCGCAAAAGTCGATATCTTAGCAAACTCCGTCTGCATTGCGAGCCCATCCCATGTCAAACTCACCCGCGGGTTCCGGCCGGCCGATCGGCGCGGCCAACATCATGGCGCGCGAGGCTCAAATCCCCTGGGACGCGCTCGAACAGATCGTCCATCTCGACCCCGCGGGACGCGGTTTGGCCAGCTTTCGCCG
The DNA here is from genome assembly GCA_040901665.1 of Pirellulales bacterium. Taxonomy (GTDB): domain Bacteria; phylum Planctomycetota; class Planctomycetia; order Pirellulales; family PALSA-1355; genus JTS-RE94. Next base: position 13,072 of record JBBDYK010000244.1, read on the forward strand.
CGATGACCTAGCGCCGCTCGACGCCGGTCAACTGCGCGCCGCATCGCTGCGGCTGGCACTCGACGCCCGCAGCGTCGCCATCGTTACCGGCTTTTGCGTCGTCACGCCCGAGGGCGTCACGGCCGAAACCGATGGACCGCCTGGCGCGCTGTTTCTGGCGCGCGCGCTGGCGGCGTTGGGAATCGACGTTTGTCTCATCACCGATCGCTATGCCAGACCGCTGCTCCAATGCGGTATCGACCTGTGGCGGCTCGAACAGGTTTCGCTCGTCGAAATGCCGATGTGCGACGATCCTGCTGAGGCGGAGCGTTGGACCGACGCGTTTCTCGCATCGCCGCGCGGAACTGGATTGTCGCATCTGATTGCGATCGAGCGCCCCAGTCCCAGCCATACAACGGAGTCCCTCGCAGCCCAGCAAGATCCAAGTTTGCCTGGCGATCGTTTCGAGGCCGCAGTTCCCGAGGAGCATCGAGGCGTGTGTCACAACATGCTGGGCGAATTGATCCAATCCTTCACGGCCGACACGCATCGACTTTTCGATTCGATCTCCGCGCAGCAACTTCCGATCGCAACCATCGGCATTGGCGACGGCGGGAACGAGATCGGGATGGGGCGTTTCGCCTGGCAAACGCTGGTCGACGCCGTCGGCTCGCCGGTGGCCGGGCGGATCGCCGCTCGCGTCGCCACCGACAACGCCGTCATCGCCGGCGTGAGCGATTGGGGCGCCTACGCGCTGGCGCTTAGTGTGGCATGCCTGAGAGGAGCGAATGATCTCGGCCGCGATTGGGACGCCACGGGCGAACGCGCGCTCATTGAATCAATGGTCCGAGACGCCGGAGCCGTCGACGGGCTGACGCGCCGCCGTGAGCCGACCGTCGACGGGTTGCCCTTGGATGTGTATCTACAGCCGCTCGACGCGATGCGCAAGCTGCTGGGCTACTCACCCGTTTCGTAGCGTTGACCGGACCCCATGCTTTCCACCCCGCCGTTTCGGGTATGATGGCGATGGATTAGCATTGGCGTGCCTCCATTCTCTCACGGCGTCGCACCCGGCCATGTATCTCGTCGAGAATCCCGTCTTACAACGCGAGTTGCTGGTGAACCTGCGGATGACGCGGGCCTTCGTGCTGCTGCTGTTCTACCTGGGAATGCTTGGCCTGGTGGTGCTGTTGGCCTGGCCACAGGAACGGCAGCTCGACTTGACCACCAACCCCGAAGCGTCGCAACGGCTGATCAATCTGGTGTTCCTCGGCCAGTATTTGCTGGCGGCCATGATGGCTCCCAGCTTTGCCGCCGGCGCAATCACGGGCGAGAAGGAGCGGATGAGCTATGAAATGCTGCTGGCCAGCCCGCTGCGGCCCGGCGCCATCGTGCTAGGCAAGCTGTTCGCCTCGTTGTGCCACTTGCTACTGTTGATCTTTGCCTCGCTGCCGATCGTGATGCTCTGCCTGCCCCTGGGAGGCGTGTCGATCTACGAAGCGCTGGCGGCCTATTTTGGACTGTTCGTCTCGGTCATCACGTTCGGCATGATCAGCCTGGCGGCCAGCAGCTACTTTCGACGCACGTCGGCTTCGCTGCTGGTCAGCTACTTGCTGATCCTGCCGCTGGCGATGTTGGCCGTGTTCTTTTGGTGGGCCTTGTCCGATCGAGGTGAGACCCGCTTGCTGCTGACGCTGACGGTGCTGCCGGGCGTGGCGGCTTTGATCTTCGTTCGCTTGTTTCGCGACACCACCGCGCGGTTGCTCCATCCGCCCGATCTGGGCTCGGGCGGCAAGGACGTCGTCGATCTGGAGGAAGAGTCGAAGGATGCGGTGGGCCTGGTGATTCAAAGCGATCAGTTTCCCGATCGCCTGTTCGCGCCCGCCAAGCGCAACGATCTGTTGGCCGACGGCGCCAATCCGGTATTCGACAAGGAAATGCGCAGCGAGATTTTCAGCCAGGGCACGCTCATGCTGCGCGTCGTGATCCAAGTCAGCATGCTGTTGGCGATTCCGTTGATGGCCTTCTTTCTTTACGTCTGGCCTAACATGGCCCCCTGGTACATTTCCTACGTCATCTTGTTCAACTTGCTGGTCGGCCCGGTGTTCTCGGCCGGCACGGTCACCAGCGAACGCGAACGCGAAACGCTCGACCTGCTGCTGACCACCATGCTCACCTCCGGGCAAATCCTGTTCGCCAAGCTCGTCTCCGGCTTGCGCGTCTCCAGCGTATTGACCATGTTTCTGCTCTGGCCGCTACTATTGGCCGTGGTGATGGTCAACACCTATTGGACTCACTTGCCGGAAGTGCTGGGCTATTTGGCGATCGTGCTCACCGTGTGCGTCACGACGGCCACAGTGGGTCTTTTCTGCTCAGTGGTGTTCCACAAGACATCGATCAGCCTGATGACGTCCTATTTCGCGCTGACGATGCTGTTCATGTTCCCGCTGGCAGTCACGTATTTCGCCGAGACATTTTTCCGCGGCACGCCGATTGAAGCCGCGCTGACGCAGGCCAGCTTCAGCAGCCCATTTGCCGCGGCGTTTGCGTTGTCCATCGACTTAGGCATGCCCGGCACGACCCCCTTGGGAGCCGACTGGGGATTCTTCGCGGCCTTCGAGGGCTTTTACTTGTTGCTCAACGGCGGACTGCTGGCGGCAATCGCCTGGCTGTTCAACGTGCGTTGGCGACTGGCCTAGCGCTATCTCACAGCGGTGGTTCGATCATGCCGCGCACGGCACGGTTGCCGCCGGCCCGCTTCGCGGCGCGCAAGGCAAGATCGGCGGCCGCCATCGCCTGCCGCGTTTGCACCGGTTGTTCCCCGAGCGCGACATAGCCGATGCTGGCCGTCAAGCGCGCGCAGCCGTTTGGCACGCCGGTCTGATGGACGGCCGTGCGCAAGCGATCGAACGTGGCAACGGCGCCGGACTCGTCAGCGTCGGTCAACAGCACGCCGAACTCGTCGCCTCCCAATCGCGCCAACAGATGCTGCGAACCGACCGCATTCGCCATGGCCTGCGCCACCTGACGTAAGACGTCATCCCCCTCGGGATGCCCACGGGTTTCATTGACGCTCTTGAACCCGTCGAGATCGACGATCGCCACCCAATGCGTACCCCGTTTCGACGCATGACCCTGGCACGCTTCCGCCAATCGCGCATCCCAGACGCGCCGAGCCGGCGCCCCGGTCAGTGAATCGAGCTGGGCCAGTTGCTCGCTGTGGTCGCGCTGTCGCCGCAATTTCATCCGATCGCGGCGGAGCCGCACGATCTCGGCCAATAGCTGACAGGCGAGCCAAAGTTCGCGCTCGTGATAGTCATCGCCGAGGCTGACGTCGCCCCAATCGGCCTGCCCCAGCCCGACGACTCCCGTCGATCGCTGTTCCGATAAACCAAGGAGCTCGTCCAACGGCAATTCGCCAGCCATTGCCGCATCGGCCGGTGGCAGGTCTGTTAGCACCAGTTCGATCGCGACGCCCGCCGGCGGCCGCTCACCGCTCAGCCAGACGTTGGCCCCCTGACGCCGCAATGCCAGGGCAAGCGACTGCGCAGTGTCCGGGTCGTGGATCAAAATCAGCAGCGTAGGTGGCGGCATCACGGGCATACGCCTGATTATATAAAGCCCGCGAAATCGCCGGATCTCTCGCCGCGATCGCTCGCGGTTGCGCGTTGGTTGCTTTTCAGGTGGCCCTCGGCGCGTTAGAATTCTTCGAACGCGCAACCGGGGCACATCTTTCTTTGGCAATTATTCCCGGGCGAATCGGACGAATAGGAGCGTCCGGCGCCCACTTTCGTGTCCTGCGGTGCGCGCGCGAACCCAACTGGAAGGGCGTGGGCCATGAGCATTGAAACGGTGGACATCGGCGCGGTGCCTGCGTCGTGGACGCGACGCCATTTGTTGGACCTCGAAAGCCTGTCGGCCGAGGAGCTCAACGTCATCCTCGACAGCGCCGCAATGTTCAAGGAGGCCACGGCCAACTGTTCGCAGAAGATCCCCGTGCTGGCCGGCCGCACGTGCGCCAACCTGTTCTTCGAGAACTCCACCCGCACCCGCACCAGCTTTTCGCTGGCCGCGCGCCGCCTGGGTGCAGACATCATCGATTTTTCCGCCTCCAACAGCAGTCTGTCCAAGGGCGAGACGTTCATCGATACGGCCAAGAACATCGAGGCCATGGGCATCGACGCCGTCATCGTCCGCCATCGCACACCCGGCACGGCCCAACTGCTGGCAGAGAACCTGCACTGCTCGGTGCTCAACGCCGGCGACGGCGCCCACGAGCATCCCACGCAGGGACTGCTCGACATTCTCACCATTCGCGAGCGGCTCGGCCGGATCGAGGGCCTGACGATCGCGCTGGTGGGCGACATCGCCCACAGCCGCACGGCGCGCTCGAACATCTGGGGACTGAAGAAGCTCGGAGCCCACGTGATCGTTTGCGGGCCATCGACGCTGGTGTCGAAGCGTTGGGAAGAGCTCGGCGTCGAGGTGGCTTACGATCTGGACGAGATCATTCCGCGGTGCGACGTGCTGAACCTGCTGCGCATTCAGTTCGAGCGGCAGGCCACGCGACCGTTCCCGTCGGTGCGTGAGTACGCGCTGCTCTACGGCATGACGCGCGAGCGCCTGGCCCGCGCGCGGCCAGACATTCTCATTCTCGCGCCGGGACCAATCAATCGCGGCGTGGAAATCACGACCGACGTGGCCGACGGCGCTCACTCGGCCATTCTGGAGCAGGTCACCAACGGGCTGGCCGTCCGCATGGCCGTGTTGTGGCTGATCTTGGGGGCCGCGAACTGAGGCGACGCAGCCTGCGTCGGCCGGACCTCGCCAACAAATCGAAAGGCAAGAATAGCGTGCGATCCAACGGCTCGATCTTGATTACCGGCGGCCGCGTCATCGACCCCAGCCAAGGGCTCGACCGCGTCGCCAGTCTGCTGGTGGAAAACGGTCGCATTGCCGGCATCGACGTGCCCGTCGACGGGCGCGACGATCTGGAAGTGATCGACGCGGCCGGCAAGATCGTCTCGCCGGGGTTGATCGACATGCACGTGCACCTGCGCGAACCGGGGCGCGAGGAGGACGAGACCATCAAGACCGGCACGGCGGCCGCGATCGCCGGCGGCTTCACCTCGATCGCCTGCATTCCCAACACCGAGCCGCCGCTCGACACGCAGGCCCAAGTCGAGTTCGTCAAGCACCAGGCGGCGCTGGCCAATCATTGCAACGTCTTCGTGGTGGCCTGCGTCAGCAAGAATCGCGAGGGCAAGGAACTGGCCGAACTGGGACAACTCAGCCAGGCCGGCGCCGTGGCGTTCAGCGACGATGGCGCGCCGGTCTACGACGCGGAGTTGATGCGCCGCGCCCTCGAATACTGCCGCATGTTCGACAAGCCGATCCTCAACCATGCCGAGGTCCGCGAGCTGACCACCGATGGCGTGATGCACGAGGGACTGGTGTCGCTGGTGCTGGGATTGCCGGGCATGCCCGCCGAGGCCGAAGACGTGATGACCAGCCGCGACATCGCGCTGTCGGAAGCGACCGGCGGCCGCGTGCACATGATGCACGTCAGCAGCGCGGGCAGCGTGGAGTTGATCCGCCGCGCCAAATCGCGCAAGGTGCGCGTCACCACCGAAGTCTGTCCCCACCACTTCACGCTGACCGACGAGTCCCTGCGCTCGTTCGACTCGAATTTCAAAATGAGCCCGCCCTTGCGAGGGCAGCGCCACGTCGAGGCCTGCATCGCCGGCCTCGTCGACGGCACGATCGACGTGATTTGCACCGACCATGCGCCGCACGCGCTCGAGAAGAAGATGCGCGAGCTGGACCAGGCCCCCTTCGGCATCGTCGGGCTCGAGACGGCGCTGGGACTCGTCGTCACGCGGCTCATCGAACCGGGGCATCTCACCTGGCCACAGGCGCTGGAAAAGATGACGATCAATCCGGCGCGCATCCTGGGTATCGACAAGGGCACGCTGCGCGTCGGCGCCGATGCCGACATCACCATCATCGACCCTGACTTGCAATGGACGGTCGATCCCGCGAAGTTTCAATCCAAGAGCGCCAACACGCCGTTTGCCGGTTGGAAGCTGCGCGGCAAGGCGGATACGGTGATCGTCGGCGGGCGCGTCAAGCACCGCGCTACCGACGACGTCGCCCGGTCCGAGGCGCGGCGGCCCGTCAAAGCGCGTTAGCTGCATGGCGCTCGTCATCGACGGTTACAATCTGTTGCACGCCAGCGGCATTCTGGGACGCGGCATCGGCCCCGGCGGATTGGAGCGCTCGCGCGTCGCGCTGTTGAACTTTCTGGTCGAGTCGCTGGAGGCGCGCGAATTGGCCGCCGCCACGGTGGTGTTCGACGCGCGCGAGGCGCCGCCTGGCTTGCCGCGGTCGATCACGCATCGCGGCATCCGCGTGCGCTTCGCCGATCAAGGGGGCGACGCCGATGAGATGATCGAACGACTGATCCAGGCCGACACGGCGCCGCGCCGGCTGGTAGTCGTCTCCAGCGATCATCGGCTGCACCGGGCGGCGCGACGGCGCAAGGCCCGCGCCATCGACAGCGACGTATGGTATGCCGAGGTGCTGCGCAAGCGCATCGGTCGCGAGCGCCATGCGACGGGCACTGCAAAGCCTGCCGGCCCTCCCAGCGAAGTCGAAGTGCAGTACTGGCTGCGCCGGTTTGGACTGCAAGAGCCGTCCGACGGACCGTCCGTCAAGCCCCCGCTGGCAAGTCCGTTTCCGCCCGGCTACGCCGAAGACGTCGAAGAGCCTGACGATTGAAGCCTGCACGCCACAACGATTTCGGCGCATTCGCCCGGATAAACGGCAGGCGACGAATGCGCGATTCGCAGCGTCCTGCGAGGCCGCTGCGCGCCCGACCGCGACGTAGAATGGACTTGTTGCTCGCGGAGCAAATTCAAACGATGACAGCAGTCCGGGTCAAATTGCCCAAGGAGTCACGATGAGCACGAAAACCAGGGAAGTCGCCAACCGCGCCACGCCGATCGTCCACCAGCAAGCGCACGAAATTCAAGCGTTCGGCCACGTCATCTCGATGCCGATCGCACTCTCGGAAAAAACGCGCAAGGAAAGCGTCGACAATCTGAACCAATTGCTGGCCGACACGATGGTCCTGCGCGATCTGTACAAGAAATCCCACTGGCAGGTCTCGGGTCCGACGTTCTATCAATTGCACTTGCTGTTCGACAAGCACTACGGCGAGCAGAGCGAACTGATCGACACGATCGCGGAGCGGGTTCAGATCCTGGGCGGCGTGAGCATTGCCATGGCGCACGACGTGGCCGAGATGGCCACCGTGCCGCGTCCGCCGAAAGGCCGCGAGGAAGCCCCGATGCAAATCGCCCGCTTGCTGCACGCCCACGAAGTGGTCCTGCTCGAAGCTCGCTCCATGGCACGTCAGGCCACCGAGAGTGGCGACGACGGCACCAACGACTTGCTCGTCAGCGACGTCATTCGCACCAACGAGATGCAGGTCTGGTTCACCTCCGAGCACCTGGTCGACGTGCCGCTCGTGCGGGCCGACGAGTAATCGAACAGGCCGGAGGGCGACGACGGGGATCCCCGACGTTAGCCGCGATTCGGGTGCCATGCTCACACGCGCCAGCGGGTGAGCATGCATGGATTGCGCCGACCTGATCGCGCGCATGCTCACGCACGCGTGAGCATGGCACCCGGCCTGAGCAAGGCACTCGGCGCGGGCGATGGCGCGGCGCTGAGTCTACCTGACCGACGACAGCGCCTTGTCGGAGATGTCCTTGCGGCACCAGGCGCCTTTCCAGCGAATGCACTTGACGGCGGTGTACGCTTGCAGCTTGGCCGCCGGTATCGTGGTGCCTAATGCGGTCACGGCCAGCACGCGCCCGCCGTTGGTCACCACCTGGCCGTCGAGCGTGGAGGTGCCGGCGTGAAATACTTTCACGTCGGGAATCTTTGCCGCCTCGTCCAGGCCGCGGATGGGGAAGCCTCGCTCGTAGCTGCCCGGATATCCTTCGCTGGCCATTACCACACTCACCGAAGGTCGCTGATCTAACTCCAGCGGCGGCAGTTCGTCCAGGCGCTTGAGGCCGAAGTAGTCGAGGAAAACCTTGGTGGTG
>JBBDYK010000245.1:0-3962 GCA_040901665.1 Pirellulales bacterium
AGATCACCGAAGAAACGCTCGCTCGCAATCTGACGCTGCGACGCCAGAAATGGCAAATCAAGCGGCGCGAGTTGGAGCTCATCGCCGCCAAGAACCTGCTGATGCCGCGGTTGGACTTGACCGGCACCTATCGCTTCGTCGGTTTGGGCGACACCTTGTTCGGCGCCAATCGCACACCCTTCAATCCGGACGATCCGTTGGCCCTGACGGGTTCGAGCGCCTTGCAGACCCTGGCCACGGGCCAGTTTCAAGAATGGACGCTGGGGGCGCAGATGACGATGCCCATCGGCTTCCGCAAGGAACTGACCACCGTGCGACACTTCCAGCTCCAACTGGCCAAAGAGCGCGCCAAGTTGCAGGACCTGGAACTCGAGCTATCGCACGAGTTGGCCGACGCGATTCGTAATCTGGAGCTGACCTACGAATTGACGCAAACGAATTTCAATCGCACGCTGGCCGCCGTTCGCCAGGTCGAGGCGGTGCAGGCCGCCTTCGACGCGCAAACGGTCACGCTCGACCAATTGCTCGAAGCCCAGCGGCGCCGGGCCGAAGCTCAAGCCAGCTTCTTCCGCACGCTGCTCGACTATCAACGTGCGATTATCATGGTTCACTTCCGCAAGGGCTCTCTGCTGGAATACAATAACGTCTACTTGAACGAAGGTCCCTGGCCGGCCAAGGCCAAGTTCGATGCCCATCAGCGGGCTCGCTCACGCGACGCCGCCTGGTATGTGGACTACGGGTTCACGCGGCCTGCCGTCATGAGCCAGGGCGCCATCAATCAAGGGACCGATGGCCAGGGGTACACCGGTGAAATGCGACCTGCGGCAACACCCTCGATGGGCGTGCCCACGAAAGCACAACCTGAGGAGCTGCCGATCCCGACAACCGACGAACTGCCGTCACCCGAGACGAGCGTCCCGGCACGTGAATCCGTCACCGAGCACGCCAGCCCCGCGCCGCAAGCGGCCGTGGCTGCGAGCCCCAGCGGCTTCGACTGGGGATCGCTGGGACTCGATGCGGATGTCCGCTCTTCAAATGCCGTGGCCAGCGCCGTGCAGTCGTCGTTGGCCGATGGTATGAAGGGTAACGCCGGACCGGCGACGGCCAGGCCGCTGCCCGTTGCGAATGCGGCGGCGTCGCGATTGGTGTCGCCGGCCGCAAACAAGTCCGAGTCGGATGGAACCGTGAAACGCGCCAAGCATCAGCAGTGGAAAACGGCATCCGACCATGAATCTGTCGAGAATCAGCCGGCTGGTGCAGTTGTTGGGACTGCTGCAGGCTGGCAAGGGCAATAACGCCGGCGCGCTGGCCAAGGCCTGCGGCGTCACCCGCCGCACGATCTTTCGCGATCTGGACGTGCTGCGACAAGCCGGCGTTCCGCTGTTGTTCGACGACGAGTCGGGGATCTACCGCATCCCAGGCACGTACTTTCTACCGCCCACCAACTTCACGGCCGAGGAAGCACTGGCAGTGATGGTGCTGTGCTATGAGTTCGGCAGCGGCAGCCGGCTGCCGTTCTACGAAGCGGCCGCCAGCGCCGCACTCAAGCTGGAAAGTTGCCTGCCCGGCCGCGTGCGCGATCGCTTGCGCGCCGCCACCGGCGCCGTCCACATCAACATGCAGCCGGGCAGCCGTTTGGACGACAAGTTGCCGGTCTATCAACAACTGTTGGGCTGCGTCGCCACGCGGCGAGCTGCGCGGATTGCCTACGACAGCCTGAGCGATGGCACGGTCATCCACATCAAGCTCTGTCCTTACCGTCTGTTGTTCAGCCGCCATAGTTGGTACGTCATCGGCCGATCGTCGCTGCACCGCGAAGTTCGCACGTTCAACGTCGGCCGCATCCAAACCATCGAGTTGCTGGACGAGCAGTTTCAGGTGCCGCGGAGCTTTTCGATCGAGCGATACTTGGGCAACGCCTGGCACTTGATTCCCGAGGCGGGGCCCGACCAGGACGTGCTGATCCGCTTTTCATCGCTCGTGGCCCGCAACGTGGCCGAGGTGGTGTGGCACAGGACACAAAAGTTCTCGCGCCGGGACGACGGCTCGCTCGACTTTCAGGTGCGCGTGTCGGGCTTGAACGAGATTTCCTGGTGGATTCTCGGCTATGGCGATCAGGCCGAAGTGCTCAAACCGGCCCGGCTGCGGCAATTGATCGCCCAACGCGCCAGCCGCATGATCCAAATGTATAATGGCCACGAGTAGCCCGTTCGAGCATTCAACGGATTGCTGCGTTACCCGGTGCAAGCTCGTGGCCAATGGATCGTGGCGCAATGTTTTTCTCGTTTGACGGTCTGGACGGCGTTGGCAAGTCAACGCAAATCGAATTGTTCTGCGGTTGGCTTGCCGAGCGCGGCCACGACGTCGTGCGCTGCCAGGATCCGGGCAGCACGCCGTTGGGGGAACGAATTCGCGCGATTTTGCTGGGCCATGAGGTGCCGATTTCGCGGACCGCCGAAATGCTGTTGTTCATGGCGGCGCGCGCTCAGTTGGTCGAAGAGGTGTTGCGGCCCGCGCTGGCGGCCGGCAAGACCGTGGTCTCGGACCGCTACCTGCTGGCCAACGTCGTCTACCAGGGCCATGCCGGCGGACTCGACGTGGCGTCGCTGTGGCAAATCGGGCGGACGGCCACCGGAGGGCTGATGCCCGATTTGGTGTTCGTGCTCGATATGCCGCCGGAAGCGGCCGCCGGGCGGATCGACCGGCAGCGCGACCGCATGGAAAGTCAGGGCGTCGCGTACGACCAGCGACTGCGCGAGGGATTCCTGACCGAAGCTGCGAAAGACCCGCGGCACATTGTCGTGATCAATGCGGCCCGCACCATCGACGCGTTGCAAGCCGACGTCCGCGCTGCTGCCGCGCAACTTCTCGAGAGATGCTAAACGCATAGTTTCCCTCGAACGGTTACCCCGGCAGCCGCAGGCCGCTATGATGCCCGCTGGCGGCGTCGCCCTGGAACCCCATTCTCGACACCATTCCATCAACGATGAGCTGGCAAGGCATTGAAGGACACGACGCGGTGGGCGAGCAATTCCGCCGAGCGCTTGAGCGCGGGCGATTGGCCAGCACGTTCTTATTCGTCGGACCGGCAGGCGTTGGCAAGCGATTGTTTGCCGAGAAGCTGGCGCAAGCGCTGCTCTGTCAGCAGTCGCCCGAGGCCGCGTTGGCGCCCTGTGGGGCATGCGACTCGTGTGTGCAAGTTGCGTCGCGCACGCATCCGGATTTGATGATCGTGGAAAAGCCGCGCGACAAGAGCTTCATTCCGCTCGATGTCCTGGTGGGCGAGAAGGAACGCCGGATGCGCGAGGGACTGTGCCACGATATTGCGCTCAAGCCGTTCATGGGCGGCCGAAAAGTGGCCATCATCGACGACGCCGACGATTTGAACGAGGAAGGCGCCAATGCGCTGTTGAAGACGTTGGAGGAGCCGCCGCCTCAATCGGTGTTGATTTTGATCGGCACCAGCGCCGATCGGCAGTTGCCGACCATTCGCTCGCGGTGCCAACTGATCCGTTTTCGCCCGCTCGAGCCCGCGCTCGTGGCCGCTATTCTTCAGGCGCGTGGGCTGGTGGCCGACGCCCCGCAGGCCGAGCGACTGGCCAAGTTCGCCGATGGCAGCATCCAACGAGCGATGGAACTGGCGGACGACGACCTGTGGAACTTTCGCCGCGAATTGCTCGAGTCGCTCTCGTGTGCGCCATTGGAAAGCGTGAAGCTGGCTCAGGCGATGGTGGCTTTCGTCGACGCCGCCGGCAAGGAAGCGCCGCCTCGGCGTGCGCGGATGCGGCAAACCATTGGCTTTGCCGCCGACTTCTATCGCCAATGGTTGAGGGCTCTGGCAGGACTGGAGGTGGCGGCCGATCCTGAGTTGGCCAAGGCCGTCGCGCGCGCGCACGACGCGGCCGCCTGCGACAGCCAGTCGATCGCGGCATGCATCGAGAGCACGCATGCGGCGCGGGTAC
>JBBDYK010000245.1:3972-20898 GCA_040901665.1 Pirellulales bacterium
CCGTCGAGCTGCTCGGCCGCGCCGCCTGGCCGAGGCACCTCCGTCAGCTCGCACGGCAGCTGCGCAGTCGCCGCGACCACCTGCTGGTTCAGCTGCACCAGCAGCTGCCCGAGCTCGCACCGGCGAGCGCCCCCCGCGGCGGCCTGCGACAGCGAGTCGATCGCGGCATGCATCGAGAGAACGCTTGCGGCGCTGGTACACATCGATCGCAACGCGCACCAGGCCACGCTCATAGAGTGTTGGTTCGACGACCTGGCACAGATTCTTCAGACGGGCCAGCCGGTGGCCAGCCGCATCGAGTAGTGCGTCATGCGAGCGAGATGGAGACTTTAGCAGTCTGTTGAATTCTTCAACAGACTGTTAGCTCTCGAATGCGCCTTGCAGCGTCAACACCAGGCGTCGCCCGCCGGCGCGGTTGCGATGCTCGCACAGATAGATCCCCTGCCAGGTGCCCAACAACAGTCGCCCGGAGCGAATCGGAATCGTGACCGAGCTGCCGAGCATGGCGGATTTCACGTGCGCCGGCATGTCATCCGGGCCTTCGATCGTGTGCGTATAACCGAAATCCTCGGGGGCGATGGCGTTGAACGATGCTTCGAGATCGACCGGTACATCCGGATCGGCGTTCTCGTTGATCACCAGCGACGCCGAAGTATGTTGGATGAAGACGTGCAACATGCCGACGTGCAACTGCGACAGGCCGGGCAACGCCTCGACGATGTGCGACGTGATCAGGTGAAAGCCGCGCGGCATGGGCGGCAATTGCAGCGTGTGTTGATACCAGGTCATGGATCGCGTCACGCGGAAGGCGGGGGTTCTACCAGGCGGCTTGCCCAGCGTTTGAAATCCAGCGTAGCACAAGTTTCAAGATTGCGGACGGGTTGGAGTCACGGTGTATTGGCACGGAGCGCCCGCGATAAGTTCTTAGGGACCACATTGTCAGGGTCAAAGAAGTCGAGCGGGGCGGCACGCGATCGGCTCGGCCGGGGCGAAATTGTCGGGAAAACCGCGTTCTGCTGAGGCGCCTGAGCGGCTAGACACAAAATGCTATCAATTGCTTGACAACTGCCGCCGACCCGCGATAATGCAATGTTTAACACGGACGCGACCTTCGTTCCCCCCCTGAATCGGATTGCAACGTACCCACCGCATCCGAGTTATTCGCTCTCGCTCGCGTCGGCCAGGATGGGAAGCCGCAGGAGAGAACTTTTCACGACGCCCCCCAGGCGACGGTCAGTGTGGGATCGCACTATTGAGTTGAGGTATCGATACGATGAGTCACACGAAGAGCGGCCAGACCAAGTCGAGCCGCGATCGAAAGACCACGGGGCGCACCGCCGAGGCGAACGAAACACGCCACGGAAAGGTCGCCGTGCAATCAAAAGGCCAAGTTTCTAAGGTTGGAGGAAGTAATTCGATGCGGCAGATGCGGAACGTTTTTGAGGCAATTTTGAAGTATGGCCACGACGAGGATTTCGCCCCGTCGGCCGACAGCGATTTTTTCCCGACCGAAGCACCGGCCGGTTCCAGGGAAAAGCTCGACGTGCTGGCCGACCGCGTCCTGCGCGGCGAGCCGTTGTGGCACCCCGAGGATCGACCCGACTATAGCGGGCTGACTGGCGCCGTGCGTCCGCGCGAGTAAACTCGCTCGGTCGGCCGTGGCAGCATCAACAACTCAACGCATCGCGCTTCCTGGTGGGGCGCGATGCGTTTCTTTTGCGCCGCGGGATTGCTGCCGCAGACGTTGACGCTCTGCGGGGAGCCGTTGACGCTCTGGCGGGAGTCTCTGTCGGCAGTAAGTCGTGAGAGACTGGGCGTCAGGGCGCGACGGCGGCCTGAGCCGATTGCTGCTGCTCGAAGGCGGCCTTTTCGGCCACCACGCCGTCGAGGCCCGCTTTGGCCGCCGCGGCGGCAGCGGCGGCCGCTTGGGCCGCTTGGGTCTTCTCGGCGACAACCGCTTGAGCCGCGGCCAGTTCAGCAGCCGCCTTTTCCGCCGCCGCTGTGGCAGCGTTGACGAGTTCGGTCTGCGATTGCACCAGCATCTCCAGCGTTGGCGGATTGGGCACCAGCGCCGCCACTTGCTTGCCATCCGCGGCATCGAACATCCGCACGTCGCCCAACCAGTCGCCGGCCACCACCCGCGCGCCATCGTGCGATAACGCCACTTCCAACGCCAAATCGCTGAAGGCCGGCAGCGAGCTGATGGCAGCACCGTCGGCGCCCCACAACTTGGCCAGATTGTCGCGCCCCACCGACGCCAACTTGCTGTCGTGGGCGAAATCAATCGAGCTTGTTCCGCCACCGTGTGCCGCCCAACTCTTGATTTCCTTGCCGCCCTCGATTTCCCACAGCTTGATCGTGCCGTCCTCGCTGCCGCTGGCCAGCACGTTGGAGTCGTCGCGCCAACTGACGTCGGTCACGCCGGCTTTGTGTCCGGCCAGATTCTGAAACTCGCGGGCCGTTTCCGCTTCCCAGACAAACAGGCCGCCGTTGCGATCGGCCGTAGCCAACAACACACCGTCGGGACTGAATTCCACTGCGTAGATCCACTCGGTGTGCTTGCGAATCTCGTGCAACAGCGAGCCGTCCTCGGTCGAGTAAATGCGCACCACGCGGCCCGGGCCACCCAGCGCGATGCGCGTGTGGTCCTCGTTGATGTCGGCCGCCAAAACCACGTCCAACTCGTCGCCGACCTGGAACACTCGGTTGCCGGTCTTCACGTCGAACACCACCACGGTGCCTTGCTTGGCGCCAATGCCGCCGCCGGCCAAAAGCAACGTGCCGCTACGGCTGAACTTCAGCACGTGGGGTATGCCTTCCGGAAATGGCAGCACGCCCAATAGCGCGCCGCTGTCGGTGTTATACAGGCTGATTTGTTTTTGACCGGCCACGGCGGCCAGCGGGGCCCACGGGCTGCAATCGAGCGCCGATATGGCGCTGGCGCGCGGCGTGTAGACGACCGGCTGACGCGAAAGCTTCTCGGGCATGGGGGGCGGGCCCTCGGGCTTACCTGCGCCGCTGGCCATGCTCATTTCGAGCTTCGGCTTACTGGCGACCTTGGCCACCGAGCCATTGTTCTCCAGCGAACCGCCCAGGATCCAAGCCTTGATCGTCTCCAACTTGGCCTCCGGCAGCTTGTCTTGCTCGGGCGGCATCTTGGGCTCTTCGGCATGAGTCACCAGCGCCCACAGCCGCGACGAATCGAAGTCGCCCGGCTCGACGATCGCGCCGCTGGCGCCACCGGTCATCAGTGCCGTGTAACTGGCCAGCGACAAATCGCTCTTCTTGGTGTCCTGATTGTGGCAGCTAAAGCAATGCTCGCGAAAGATCGGCTGCACGTGCTCGTCGTACGTGATCTTGGCCATCGGCATCGGATCGGCCGGCTTCGCCTCTTCGCCCGGGGCACTGGTGACAAATGCCACGAGACATGACCCCAGGATCAGCCCGCGGAAAAGGCATCGAATGGTCGAACGGTTCATCGGTCAACGCCTCTTTGGCAACTCTAATGATTGAACAGGAACTCGCGCGAGTTGAGCACCGCCCACAGAATGTCGTCCACGGCGCTGCGAGGGTTCTCGGCGGCAGCCAGCAGCGGCTCCAGCCGGGTCAGCTCTTCGGAACTCGGCTTGCGCGACAAGCAGAACAGGTAGATGTTTTCGACCACTTCGACGGGCGTCTTGCCGGCGTCGAGCATCTGTTGCAGCCTGGCGCTTTCGCCGATCTTGCGCGACATCGTGTCGCCGTTGAGCATGTGCAGCGCTTGCGAAAGCGTCGGCTCCGTCGTGGCTTCACCTTCGCAGACGGTCAACCGCGGCGAACGCCCAAACGTCGTCAGAAAGTAATTGCTGGCATTGCCGTCGGCGACTTGCACTGCTCGTGCGCCCAGCGGCAGGCCTTGGAACTTATCGGGCACGCTCGTGACTTGCGTCAGGCAGTCCAACAGGTTTTCGGCCGGAATGCGGCGAACGAGGGCGTGCGAAAAGTTGGTGAGATCCTCGGCATTGTTTTCGTTGGCTTGCGTGGTGCGTTGGTAAGCGTGCGAATTGCAAATGTCGCGCACCAATTGCTTGAAATCATAGTTGTAGCTGGTCAGCTTTTCGCCCAGGGCCCCGAACAGCTCGGGATTGCTGGCCGGATTGCTCACGCGAATGTCGTCCACTGGCTCGACGATGCCGATGCCGAAGAAGTGGGCCCACACGCGATTGGCGATGCTGGTGGCAAAGTACGGGTTCTGCGGAGAAGCCAGCCATTGGACCAGCACTTCGCGGCGGTCCTTGCCATTGACGTCGGGCTCGGCGCCGCCCAGGAACTTGGGCGCCATCCGCTGTCCGCCGACCGGATGATTCACTTCGCCGCCGCCGGAGTTGAAGACGATCGTCTCGCGATAGTCTTGTCCCTGCTTGCGGCCGATCTGGGCGAAGAACGCGGCGAACGAATAGTAGTCGTTCATCGTCCAACGGTCGAACGGATGGTTGTGACACTGGGCGCACTGCGTGCGAATGCCCATGAACACCTGCGCCACGTTCTCGGCCGTTTTCAACGTGTCGCGTTCGATTTGAAAGTAGTTCGTGGCGGGACTCGAGAACGTGCCGCCGTTAGCGCTCAGCAAGCTCTGCACCATCTTGTCGATCGGCACATTGTTCTGGATTTGATTGGTCAGCCAGTTCGAATACAGGAACATCGACTTGTAGCTGACTTCGTTGGACGTCTTGACCATCAGCAGGTTGGCCCACTTGAGCGCCCAAATCTCCGAGAACTCCTTGCGCTCCAACAGCCGATCGATGAGCTTGGCTCGCTTGGCCGGATCCGCGTCGGCCACGAATTGTTGATACTCTTCGACCGTCGGCATCAAGCCGGTGATGTCAAGCGTCACCCGCCGCAAGAACGTCTCGTCGTCGCACAATCCGCTGGGCAAGACGCGCACCTTCTGCAACTTGGCGTTCACCAGCTCGTCGACGTAGTTGACCGGCGGCTCTGCCGGCGGCGAGTATTGCAAATCCTTGGGCAATACCAGCACCTGGCTGCCGACCGTGTGCGTGGCGAAGCGAGCCATCACGAACGCTTCGCCCCGTGCGGCCGCGGTCACCAGCCCATCGGTGTCCATCGGCGCCGAGTTGTCGTTATTGGTCATGAACACGGCCAGGCTGGTGACGTCGCGATCCGTGCCGTCGGAGTACTTGGCCCGGGCGATGAACTGCTGCGTGGCGCCGGCGCCTTCGAGGACGGCCTTGGGCGGATAGATTTCCAACGCGGTGCAAGTGGCCACTTCGGGTGGATCGTTGGGCACGCCGGCTTCGAGCCACCGCAGCACGGTTTGATAATAGGGACTGTCTTCGGCAAATCGCTTCCCACCCGTGTGCGGCACCTGGCCGGCGCCCTTTTGCATCAACAGGCTTTCGCGCGGCAGGGCCAGGTTGATCCGGCGAAAACCGATCTCGTGCGTGATGCGATGGTGATCGCCGCCCGGATCGAAGCCGAACAGCGACAGGTTGAAGCCGTCTTTACCTCGTGCCGCCCCGTGGCAACTGCCGGTGTTGCAGCCGCTGCGCATGAAGACCGGCATGATGTCCAGGCGGAAACTGATCGCCCGATCGACCGCAGCGTCCTTCACCACCACCGGCAGGCTCGCCGTCTGGCCCTCATACTCGATGGCCAACGTGGTGCTGCCATCCGCCGCGGGAAACAGCGTGTTGCCTTCCAGCCGCGCTAGCGCCGGGTCGGCCAGCGTGGCTTTGACTTGCTTCGTGACGTCCAGCGTCACGCCGTCGGGACGGGTCACCAGGGCGATGAACGCCTGCGCGTCGCGGCTCGTGTTAAGCTGCACGTCGGGCGGGTAGACCGCGAGCTTCAACGCCGCTTCGTCGGCGACCAGCCGCTGTGCGGCAACGATCGCAACACAGCACAAGGCAATTCGCATCCGTCGCATTACTGAGCTCCTCCCGCACTTTGGGCGGCTTTGGCTTGCTTGGCCTGTTGACGCTCGAGCCGCAGCTTCTCCAGCGGGCTCAAGCGTTTCTCCGGCGGCGGCATGGGCGCCGCGGCTTCGGGCATGGGGGCCGGCGGCGCGGCCGCGGTTTCCATCGGTTTGGGTGGCAACGGCTCATCGATCCGCAGTTCGCCCGTGCCCAGCGTGTGCACGATCGGCTCGCCATTGGCAGTGATCGTGGCTCG
This sequence comes from Pirellulales bacterium, assembly GCA_040901665.1. Taxonomy (GTDB): domain Bacteria; phylum Planctomycetota; class Planctomycetia; order Pirellulales; family PALSA-1355; genus JTS-RE94. The sequence goes on from JBBDYK010000245.1 coordinate 10,144, forward strand.
GCAAATCACGGTCTTGTGCTTGCCGACCGGAGAATTGGCCGTGGTCTTGACCGGGAAGATCAATTCGGTCGAGTCCTTGGTGATTTCGCGCACTTCGCTGGTCACTTCGTTGGGCAACCCCAGCAGCTCGATCTGAGCCGGGCCCTCGAAGTCGGTCTGCTTGGTGACTTTGATCACGACGTCGGTGCCTTGGCCCTTTTCGGTGGCAGCGGCCTGAAACTCGAACGTCAAAAACGGCGCGGCGATTTCCAGCGTGGCCAACTGCGAGGAAACGGTGATCGACCGCTCGCCGACGGCCGAATCGCCCAGCACGGCGATCTTCCACTTGCTGATCTCCGCGCCGCTGTTGGCGGTCAGCGGAATCACGGCCTCGTTCTGACCTTCGGCAATTTGAATCGAGCCGGAGGAGCCAACGCCCGGCGGGTTGTACAACATTTGCACGCCAATCGCGGCGGTGAAACCTTCCTTCCGCGTGGCCACGACTTTGAGTCCCATCGAGCCGTCGCGCACCAGCGGCACTTTTGGTTCGACGATCTCAATGCTGTAGGGCGCTTCGTCCACGACCGCGGTGGCCAGCCGATCGGCATACTGGTTCCAGACTTCGATGTTGTTCTGGCCGCGAATCAACGACGTTCGTTGCCGGAGATGGCCTTCCAGCGCCAAGTTCGCGTCGTCCGGCCGGCCCACGACGTCCACCAGCGAACCGCCTACGGCCGCATCCGGCGCCGCCGTGATCAGCACGGGCACGTCGCCGCGGTTGGCGGCCATGGGCAACGTTTCCACGGTTACTCCCGGCGGCAAGTCCTTGAACTCCAGGTTCAAGTCGCCGCCAAAGTCCGCGCGGGCGGCGTTGACCAGGAAGGCGAAGCGATTGCCTTTGGCCACCGGCGCCACGATGTCGACAAACTGGCTCCGCTCCGACAGTCCCAACGTCAATTTCGGCTGCACCGGCGAAACCTCGACGCGATAGACGTAGCTCGGTCCGCCTTGCTTCAAGTGGTCTTGCACGATCACCACGTAGGTGTCGTCCTCCGGGGCGGTGAAGCGCAAGTAACTGTCCGGGCCGCCGCTGTCGTCGTTGCCGCCCACTCCGGCACCACCGATGCGATAGACATTCATCACCGCGTCCAAGGGCGAACCAAATTCGCGGGCCAGCACGCGCACGTCGAAAACTTGACCCTTGGTCGCGGTGAACTTGAAGCAATCGACGTCCCCTGCGGCGCTGATCACGCCGTTGCCGGCGATGGGCCCCTCCCACGCCCTGGCTTCGGCCAGGGCGTTGTTCGGCTCGACTTCCATCACGTTGTTCAGATTCGACAAGCGAAAGGGCAGTGCGGAGGGAGACACGCCGTGCTCGTCGGTTGCAAAGACCGCGAACTCTTCGGCGATTTGCGGCGGCAAGGTAACCTTTTCGCTGCGCGGCCCGGTCACGTCACCCAGCCACGTGACGTCCACCGCGTCACCCGGTTTGGCGCCCAGCGGCAATACGGCCGTCGGGCGCGGAAAGCGTCCCACGTGCAAGCGATACATGCACGAGCCGTTGCCGGCGAACGAGGTCTCGCGCACTTCGACGATGTACGTGCCGTCCTCGGGCGCGACAATCGAGCACATGCAGTCCTGCCGCACCAGCGGGGCATCGTCCGAACGCGCCAACTCGAAGCGCTTGGCGTCCAGGATGCCGACGTAAGGATCGAAGAACGTGTTGCCCAGCCGCAGTCCCTCGATCTCGGCCGTGATGCGTTCGCCTTTCTTGGCGTCCACGGCAAAGTAATCGACGTCTTCGTTCTCGGCGATGCCGTTGACCGTCGTATTCAGGGCAATTTTCTGCGGCGCCGCGAAGTCGTTGTTCGGCTCGGCTTCCGATATCTCGGGCAACGTGCCCACGCTAAACGTGCGCAGGTTGCTGATGCCGGTGGCGGTGCGGATCCGCAGCTTGTGCAGCCCCAAGCGGCAGTCCGCCGCGATGGCCAGCTTGGCCTTGCAGGCATTGTCGCCGGCCGGCTCGATGTGATTGACGGTAATGCCCGGCTCGTAGAAGAAGATCTGCTGGGCGTCGCCAAGGCGAGCGCCGTTGAATTGAACTTCCACTTCCGTGCCGCGCTGCGCCCCGTAGGGAGACGAGCCGCCGACGCTGGGCACGGCCGCCATCGCCGCGCCCATGCCAAGCAGCAGCGCCGCGGCAGAACCCATAGCCAGCGGAGCATGACGCACGAAGCAGCGAACGTTTGCCATCGGACTCCTCACGAGTGTTCGAGCGTGCGAGTAGGGCGCGCAGCCGTGCCGCACGCTCCCTCGCACAGTATGGACTCAGGCCAACAGTTCTTTGCGCAACTTGCCGCCGTCGACGATCTCGATCGGTCGATTGCCCGGCGCCATCAGCTCCTTGTCGGCAACGATGCCGAGCTGATGGAACAGGGTCGTGGCCAGATCGAGCGGACCAAGCTCGTCTTTTTCGGGCTCGGAGGCCACGGCGTTCGATGCTCCGAAGATCGAGCCCCGCTTGATGCCGCCGCCGGCCAGCACCACGCTGAACACCTTGGGCCAATGGTCGCGGCCGGCCGTGCCGTTGATCTTGGGCGTGCGGCCGAACTCGCTGGACACCATGACCATGGTTTCGTCGAGCAATCCGGTGCGGTCGAGATCGCGGATCAAGGTGGCAAACGCCTGGTCGAAAGCCGGCATGCTGCCGCGCATTCCCTGGCTGATGTTGGTGTGCATGTCCCAGCCACCGTAGGTCAGCGTGACGAAGCGCACGCCAGCGCCGACCAGTCGCCGGGCCATCAGCATCCGCTGGCCCGCTTCGTTGCGGCCGTATTCGTCGCGAATGGCGTCGGGCTCGGCCGCGATGTTGAATGCTTCGCGGGCGGCTTGCGAGCTGATCAGGCTGTAGGCCCGATCGTAGAACGTGTCCATGGCCGTCAGGTTGTCCGACTTTTCCTTCTTGGCGAAGTAGTCGTTGACTGCATCCAAGGCCGAGCGGCGCCGCTCGAAGCGCGTCATGTCCACGCCATTGGGCAGGTTCAAGTCGCGCACGGTGAAGCTGCCACTGGCCGGATCCGCCCCTAGGCTAAATGGACCGTACGACGAGCTCAAATAGCCCGGGCCGGCGTACTCGTTGGGCGCGTTGGGAATGCAGACGTACGGTGGCAGGTTGTTGCGCGGGCCGTACTCGTGGCTGATCACGCTGCCCATGCTGGGATAGACCAGGGCCGGGCTGGGGCGGCTGCCGGTGAACATGTTGTGCGTGCCGCGCTCGTGAGCGGCCTCGCCGTGCGACATCGAGCGGATGACCGTGATCTTGTCGGCGATCTCGGCCGTCTTGGGCAGCGTCTCAGAGAACGATTCGCCGGCGATGGCCGTCTTGATCGAGCCCAGCTCGCCGCGGTACTCGATCGGAGCGTACGGCTTGGGGTCGAACGTTTCTTGATGGGCAATCCCGCCCGGCAAGAAGATGTGAATCAGGCTCTTAGCCTTGGCCTCGATGAAGTCGTAGTTCTTTTGCTCCGCGCGCGCTTGGCGAAGAGCGAAGTAATCTCCCAGCGAAAGGCCCATGCCGGTCAAGGCGCCCACGGCCAGGAAACCACGGCGGTTCGGGTGATACGTGCGCAAGCTCATACAAATCTCCCTATGCGTTGAGGTCGCATCAATTCACGTGGAAGGTTAATTAGGGTCAGCAGCCTCACGGGCCACAAACACAACAATAACTGTAGGCGGGACGGTCGGGCGGGAAAGTCTTTGGAGGGAGATTGTCGCGAGAACCTCAGGCGGTGCTGGCGGCAATCCGGGTTGCCGTTTCTCTCGAACCCACTTGATGCTAGCGACGCGTCCCTGGGTTGTCAAATATCAAACGACCTTTATGCGTTTGGCCCGATCTTCGCGGGACCGCTAACGGTTCATGGTTTGCAAAAAAACCGACAGTTTTTGTTGACTTGCCGAGCAGCTCAGCTACCATGACCGGAAGTCCTTGGCACTCCTGGCTCTACAGGCGTGCTTGTGCCCACTTCGTGCGGTTCTGACGCGATCGGCCTGGGACCAAAAGCAGGGGCAGCGTAGCAACCGGCCGCGCACTATCGGGATGGCTAGCAGCCTGGAGCCGAGGCGGCCTGGAATCGAGGACGAGGCGTGATTCGAAACGCACCTGGCATATCACCGCGGGCCGTTGTGTGCATCGCGTGCGCGCTGGCCGGTTGGTTGGCTCCGGCTCAGGCGGTCATCGTAAAATCGGGCAACAGCAATACCGATAGCGCCAGCTTGATTGCCGACGGGGGGCCGGGTGGACCGAATCAACCCGGTTTTGACAACGTTGGCCGCCGTGGCTCGAATGGACCCAGCGTGACGTATCTGGGAAATGGCTGGGCGCTGGCCGCGGGACACGCTTCGATCACTTCGGCGGCGCCGATCGTCCTGGGCGGCAACAGCTACACCGTCGACGACAGCTCGACTACGTTTCTTCACAACCCGGACAACTCCCTGGCGGACCTCAAGTTGGTGCGGTTCACCACCGAGCCAAATTTGCCCGCCATCACGCCGGACTTGATCAGCTCGACGACCCCCACGGGCCGACAGATCATGATTGGCAACGGCTTCCAGCGCGGCGACGCCACGTATTGGCAGGTCGACGATTCGCAGAGCCCATGGGTATGGACCGAACAAGCGGCGCCGGCCGTTCCTGGTGCCGACGACTACGCCGGTTTCAAGATTGTCGCCGACCACAGCATGATCTGGGGCGAGAATGAAGTGTTGCAAACCGGCCTGTTCGCGCTGACCTACTTCGACAACAACAACGATCCGCACTTCGTGCACGGCTATAGCACGCAGTTCGATGACGCGATGTACACCGGGCAGGCAGGCTTGACTCACGAAGCCCAACTGAGCTTGAACGATTCGGGAGGCGCCGTCTTCACGTTGGTCAACGGCCAGTGGCAACTCGGCGGAATCATGGTCGCAATCTGGGACCAGTACAGCGGGCAGCCGCAATTGACCGCGGTCTATGGCAACCAGTCGTTGATCATCGACCTGTCGGTCTATCGCGACGAGATTCTGGGCATCGTGGTGCCGGAGCCGAGCGGTTTCGTGTTGGCGGCCGCGGCGGGTGGCCTTGCGCTATTGGCACTCTTTCGGCGTCGGCGCGGTTAAGTCGACTGCTGGGGCGGGCCCGAAACGAGCGACCGCGCGGCCGATCGATGGGTTTGATGCCCCGGCTGTCGGCCGAAACGGTCCCTTTTTGCCCGAAAATGTCTGGACGTTTTGCGCTCTTTCGGCGAGAATAAGAGGTCGGGCAAGAGAAGTGGGCGCACGGGCGTAACTACAGAGGAGACTTGGCGATGATGACTGTCAATCGGGCGGTGATTCTCCGCAAGGCCGGCGGATTCTCTCGGACCGCACGCCGCGCCCCGCGCGGTTTCACGCTGGTCGAATTGTTGGTGGTCATCACGATCATCGGCATGCTGATGGCCCTGCTGCTGCCGGCGATTCAATCCGCCCGCGAAGCCGGTCGCCGCAATACGTGCCAGAACAACATGCGCAACGTGGGCCAGGCGATGCTGAGCGTTGAATCTACGAACCGGGGCTTTCCGGGCTACGCCAACGTCATCAACAACAAGCGCGCCAGTTGGGTAGTGCCCATCCTCACGAATCTCGAACGTGCCGATATGTATCGCATTTGGAAGACGCAGGCGCCCGTCGCGTTGCCCGTCCCCAGTGGGATCAACACCACGGCTAGTCCGTGGGCTCACTCACTCTTGAACATCTTGGTTTGTCCTAGCAGCCCTGCGGAATTGCTCGGCAGCAATCCGCTGTCGTACGTCGTCAACTGTGGCTCGGCGTTCAACGCCGACGACAATCGTCCTGGTGGATCTCAGACTTGGAAGGAAGACCGCAATTCGGGTATTTTCTTCAATCAGTGCGGCGTTGATGGTGTTCTCGGCTCCGCGCAGGCTAATCCGGCCGCTAACGACTTCCCGTCGAATCCTCCTGGGCCGAAGATCACCATGGACTTCGTGAACTCCAACGACGGCACGTCGAACACGCTTATGGTGGGCGAGAGCCTGCAATCAACCAACTGGGCTACGGATCCCCTCGATACGACAAACAATCCTGCAAATCCTTGGCAAAGTGATTTTCAGATCAAGCAGAACATGGGCATGGTCTTTTTCATCACACAATTGACGGACAATGCCTACAACTCGACCAGTGCAAACTACTATCCCGAGGGTTCGCAAGTTAACGGCCTGGCCACGGTCGCGGCTACGCCGCAGCCGGTTGCGTGGGATTCGGCCGCTGTTCCGATTCCTGCGGGCGGTCTGGCCTATGCTCGGCCCGCTTCGGCGCATCCCGGTGGCGTCAATGTGATCTTCATCGACAACCATCATCGGTTCATCAACGAGGAAATTGACTACTACGTCTACACGCAGTTGATGACGCCCCGCCAGGCAAACATCAATATCGACGCGTTGACGCCCACGCCGACGACGCCCACGACAGCGACAAATCCCTGGCAGTACATTCTCAACGAAAGCGACTACTAGTCGCCGCACTCGCTCGCTAATTACAACGCCCCGCGCAGACTTCGCGCGGGGCTTTGTTTTTTTGTGCTGGTCGCGTTGCGCCGCGGCGGTTAGCGGGCGTGGAAGAAGCGGTTGCGGCCGACCGATTGCGCGCCGGGTCCGCCGAACAGCAGCTTCAGTTTGACGTTGCTGCCGGTGCGGCCGGTCACGGTCAGCCGGTGCATGCCCTGGGCCAGCGCCACCGGCGCGAAGCGCTGTTTGTTGTCGCCGTTCGCGTCGTCAATGAGCGTGCGGCCATCGACGCTGAGCTTCAACTGGCCGGTGTGCCAGAGCTGAAACTGATAAACGTCGTCTGCTTCGACGTCGAAGAACCCTTGCAGCACGAAGGGCTCGTTGGCGTGCAGGCCCTTGAGGGTCAGCCAGGCGGGGTCCTTGGTTTCGTCGACGCGGATGACCTTATTGCCCGGCATCTGCAGCACCAGGCCGCGAGCCCGATTGGCGGGTGGACTGGCCAGCGCCGGCAAGGGCTGGGCCGGCTCGACGGCGATCGCCAGCGGCGCCGACCAAACCCGTTCGGCCGCGGAATTGCCGGCGGTGCCGACCGCTTGCAGCATCACCGGTCCCAGGCCGAACAATCGGGGATCAATTTCGATGTTGCCCTCAGGCCCGGCGATCTTCTTGAGTACACGCGTGTCGTGGACGACGGCCAGCTCCTTCATGCCGGGCGCTGTGACGTGTATCTTCAGCGTCTGATCCCAGCGGACGCTGCCTGTGGGCGAGGCCGACGCCTGGATCGTGTGTCCGTGGTTGTTGACCGTGACGCCGACGATGGCCCGCCCTTGGGTTTCGACGGGAGTGGCATCCAAGGCCACGACGCGCAATTCGTGATAGCCGTCCGACTCGGAGGCCGAGTCCCACTCGAGGCGGCCGTCGACGCGCGTGGTGTCGATGCGGCGGCCGTCGACGAACAACTCGTAGCGATCGATCTTAGCCCCGCCCGAGACGCTGGCCGTCGGCGCAATCGCAAGTTTGCCCTTCACGTTTCCATCGGTCGGAATGCCGGCGAATTCCACCTTGGGAATGTTGGCGAACGGCTGGCAGAGCGGGTCGCCGACGATCAACTGCTGGGCCGGAGCGAAAATCGATTGATAAAAGGCCTCGGCCAGCGAGCAGCCGCGCGCGTAATGAACGTGGATGAAAGGCGACGGAAACTTGGCGCCAATCGCGTAGGGCTCGACCACGGTGCCGCTCGAGCCGGCCGCGCCGAAGCGGATGAATTCCGTCAGCGGCGTTTGGCTCTGTCCTTCGGTGAGGATGCCGCCGAAGCTGGTGAAGTTTTCGCAAATGGCGCCGTGCAAGATCGTGCTGCGCGTCTCCTGCCAGGAGAATGTGGCCACGCCGCTCATCAGTCCCAGCACGTCGTCGCGGCCGACGGGCATGGCCGTCGAGATGATCTCGGCGTTGACGCCCAGCTTCTTGAGCTCGGCCACCGCGGCGGGAAACTCGGCGGCCCTGGTCGTGGAGCGGACGTCCTTGGTCTGGCAATAGTAGATGGTGCCCTGGGGGTGCGTGCCATCGGCGGCGGCCGAGCGTCGCAGGCCGGCGACCACCTCGTTGACCGAATTGCCCCGTCCGCTGGTCATGCCGAGCATGGTCGAGAGCAAATACGGCTGACCGCCGGCTTCCAGCATCTCGCCGCCAGGCCCCCAGCCGTACCAACTGCGAAAGCCATGCGTTGGCACGCGGACCGTGCGATTCGCGGTGCTGCGCATGTATTGGTTGATGCCGAAGTCCATCATCAGCGGATTCTTCAGCACGACCAGGTTCCACAGAAACGTGGCGGAATTGATGGAGCAGGTGGGACGCGCCTGATCGATGAGCCGCGTGCCGGTAAAGTCGGGGCCGAAATTAATGGCATAGGGAAAGTCGCTGGAGTACACGACGTAATCGATCTGGCTCGCCAGGCCGCGGCGGCTGATCGTTTGGATCGCAGGCAACAGGATTTTCGCGCGAAATGCCTCACCGTCGGCGGATTCGAAGCCTTCGTTCCAGTGGACGTAGAAGACGTTGAGCGGCGCGAGCTTGCGCAGAGCGATGAAGTGATTCGCCACGGTTTGCGACGCCCAACTGGCGGAGTTCACTACCAGGAAGACGTTTTCCGGGCCGCCGCCAGCCAAGGCCGGACGCGCCGCTGCCAACGCAGCCGCCAACAGGGGCAGCCACAGCCAGGAAAGTGCCAGTCGTCGGCCGCTCATGCGGAAGCTCTCGAGTAGGGCTGGCCGCGCGCGGCCGGAAGCGAAAACGTTGATCTTACGATCCGCCGGCCCGCGCCGCCAGAAACACCCGTCCAGACTTCTGCGTTGGCTTCGCCAACAGACTGTTGAATTCTTCAACGGCTGCTAAGCCCTGACCCGCCATACGGCCCACTGATAGGATTCGTTCCCCTGCGGTCGCAGCGCCTTGGAGAGGAGGCCGAAGCTCAGGCGGTCCAACAAATCACAAAAGTTAAGAAACCGCGGCTTGTAGAAGGCGACCCGATGCCGGAATCGCGATCGCGCAATGCGATAGCCGATCAGATCGTGCAGGGCGATGTCCGAGCCGCCGCAATACCCATGGTCGACCATTTCGAAACCGCACCGATCGGCCAGGCGTGCCAACCCCGATTTCGTGTACAAGCCGACGTGTCCGAAGCTGCTGACGTGAATGTGGCGATGCCGAAACAAGGCGAAGCTGGCCGAATCGATGCAGGGAGTATTCAGATAAAAAACGCCCGACGGCTTGAGCAATCGCCGCACGTCGGCCAGGGGTTGGGTGGGCTCGACCAGGTGCTCGATGACTTGCAGCATGGTGATGACATCGAAGCGCTCTTTGCCGGGCATGTCCACCAGCGTGCCGGTGGTCACCGGAAACCCGTTCTGCCGGGCGATCTGGGCCGTATCGGCGTTGATTTCCACGCCGTGGCAGTCAAATCGATCGCGCGCCAATTTGAGGAACTCTCCCGTCGCGCAACCCACGTCGAGCAAGGACTGGCCTGGAGCGGGCGCCATCGCGCGGCTGGCGCGGGCGTAGTCGTCCGGATCGGCCGTGTGGCCCACGCTCCAGTGCATCGAGTACGATTCGTCGTTGTAGAGGCGCGCGAGCGTCGCCAGCGTGGGGGCGGGATTCATGTACACCGTGCCATCGGCCGCGCACACGCAGAACGAGAAGCCGACAGGGTTGAAAAAGCGATCGCTGACTTCGGCGCCGCCGCAGGCCGGACAGTTGACAGCGCAAAACAGGTCCGGCCGCGAGACCGCCTCGCTCAATACGGCCCGCTCCGCCCGGATGCGGCCTTCGTGGTACGTCCGGCGGCGCAGCAGCGACGGCTCGCCGCCGCCGCGGACGAAGCGATAGCCGGCCCGCAGGGTGCTTTTGATCGGGGTCACGATATGCCTATGGCCTTTTTGCCGGACGGGGGCCAACGCTGGTGCTTTGGGTGGTTTTGTCGCAGCGCCGGTCGATGGCGGCCTGCTCTAATTCGCACGATGGGAAATGCCGACGATAGCACCGACGGTGATGTGTCAGTGGTTTACAGCATCTCGGACGTCTGCGGCTGGGCCGATGACGGGGATCGATCGACGAAGTACCCCGTGAATTTGCCCTTCGCCGTGAGCTCCTTGATCGTGTCGGCCTCAAAGTAATAGTTGGTCATCGCATAGCGTTCGCCTTCTTCGATGGGGCTGCCGCGATGAATGCCGCTGGAGTCGGTCAGAATCAGCGTTCCGGCCGGCGCAGTCAGCCGCACCGGAGCAACGCCTGTGCGCTGGACGATGCGGGCGATTTCCTCCTCGGAAAGCCGGTTTTGACCCAGGCGGATGCCGCACGACGCAATCGTTCGGGTCATGAACGACACGTGGTGCGAACGGGGCAAGTACTCGAACGCTCCGTTTTTGGGCCCCACGTCGACCAGGTAAACCAACGCCTTGAACTGCCGCTCCCAGGGCGTGTCGCGATGCCATCCGCCCCCCGAGCCGAGATTGCCCGGCACCACGCGCACGCGGTTGGCCAGCGTAAAGAAGCACTGCAAGTCCTTGACGTAGTGGCTGGAGATCTTGTTCAACAGCGGGTGGTCGAAGAACCGATGCACGGCCGGCGACACGCGGTCGGCCGCGTAGGCTCGGGTGTCGGATTTGAGCGCGTCCTGCCACAGCAGGGGCTCGTACTGTTGGAAGACGCGGTCCAACTCGCCGACAAGTTCAGCACACGTTTG
>JBBDYK010000246.1:0-14244 GCA_040901665.1 Pirellulales bacterium
GGCAACAGTTGCAACGACTGTACGGCACCGCCTGGTTCTCGCAGGCCGAGTTGGACGAACACCTGAAAATGGTGGAAGAGGCCAAGCGGCGCGATCATCGCGTGCTGGGCAAACGGCTGGATTTGTTCGCCACCGATGCCGACGTCGGCGCGGGCTTGATCCTGTGGCTGCCCAAGGGCGCCACCATCCGCGGACTGCTGGAAGGCTTCATCCGCGAGGAGCTGAGCAAGCGCGGCTATCAGGCCGTCTACACGCCGCACATCGGCCGCGTCGAGCTGTATCAAACCTCGGGGCACTTTCCCTATTACTCGGACAGCCAGTTCAAGCCGATCGTCATGTCGGACGACGAGCGGTATCTGCTCAAGCCGATGAACTGTCCGCATCACGTGATGATCTATAAGTCGAAGCCGCGCAGCTATCGCGAGCTGCCGGTACGGCTGGCCGAGTTCGGCACGGTGTATCGCTACGAGCAGTCGGGACAGTTGGGCGGCTTGACACGCGTGCGCGGCTTCACTCAAGACGACGCCCACCTGTTCTGCACCGAGGAGCAAGTGGCCGACGAGTTTCGCGGCTGCATCGAGATGACCCAAACCGTGCTCACGTCGCTGGGCATGAACGAGTATCGCGTGCGGCTGGGTTTTCGCGATCCGAAAAGCGACAAGTACGTGGGCAGCGACGCCACCTGGGCCAAGGCCGAAGCGGCGCTCGAGAGCGTGTGCCGTTCGATGAACCTGCCGCACCTGGAGATCGAGCGCGGCGAAGCGGCCTTTTATGGACCGAAGGCCGATTTCGTAGTGACCGATTGCCTGGGACGCGAGTGGCAGTTGGGCACCGTGCAGCTCGACTACAACCTGCCCGGTCCCGATCGATTCGCCCTGGAGTATATCGGCGCCGACAACCAGCCGCACACGCCGGTGATGATTCACCGCGCGCCGTTGGGATCGCTGGAGCGATTCGTGGGCGTGCTGATCGAGCATTTCGCCGGCGCGTTCCCCTTGTGGCTGGCGCCCGAGCAGGTGCGCGTGCTGACGGTGAGCGAGAAGTCAGAAGCTTATGGCCGCGACGTGGAAGCCAGGCTGCGCGCCGAAGGGCTGCGCGTGACGGGCGATTTCCGCGCCGAGAAGCTGGGCTCGAAGATTCGCGACGCCCAGTTGGAGTTGATTCCCTATATGGTCGTGGTCGGCCCGCGCGACGCGGAGCAAGGCACGCTGAGCGTGCGCGACCGCATCGACGGCGATTTGGGAGCGCTGTCGCTGGCCGAGGCGATCGCCAAGTTCAAGGCCGAAGTGGCCGGCAAAGTCGTGCGGCAAGTGGCGCAGAAGCCCGCCGCCGTGCTAGCGGAGCGCGGCGAGGCGCACGAGTATTGAGGCGCGACCCGAGGCTGCACGCCAGAGCACTGTCAACGCATTAGCAGTGGCATGCCGAGCGCATTCGGTCCCTTGGTTCAGCCGCCGACCCTGCCGGGGGATTTCTGGTTCAACGCGCTGGCGACGAAAGGATTCTGTGCTCGATCCCCAGGGCAGAAGCCGGGCTGAACGCGGCGCCGTTTTGCCCGGCGGCTGGCGCGCGGCTAGGATACAACTAGGGTCGCTAGCTCGGCCTGTCTCTTCCTTGGGCGCAAAGGATCGTCTGCATCATGTCTCGCCGCAGCATGTGGTTGGTGTTCTGTGTGACGATCGTGTCGCTGGCGTGCTATAGCCGGGCGGCCCGCAACCCTTACGGCCGCTGGCTGGCGCAGGCGATCGACACGATCGAAAGCCAGTACATCGAGCCGGTGGACACGGAAAAGCTGTTCGAGGGCGCCATGCGCGGCATGGTCGGCCGGCTGGACGACTACTCTTCGTTCCTGCCGCGGCAGATGAAGACTTTTTTCGACGAGGCCCTGGAGCAACAGTACGGCGGTGTCGGCATCGAGGTCAACCTTACCGGCACGGACGACGTCAAGCGCCTGACGGTCGTCAGCGCGCGCATCGGTGGGCCGGCCTATGAGGCGGGCGTGCTGGCCGGCGATGAGATCGTCGACATCGACGACGTGAACACCGAGCGCTTCACGCTCGACGACGGTTTGAAGCTGCTGCGCGGCAAGCCGGGCACCACGGTCACGCTGCGCGTCCGCCGCGCCGGCTACGACGAACCGCTGGAGTTCAAGATCACTCGCGCGCTGATCAAGATCGAGTCGGTGCTGGGCGACGTGCGCGAGAAGGACGGCTCGTGGAACTATCTACTGCCGGGGACGGATCGCATCGGCTACGTGCGGATCACGTCGTTCGGCGACCTGACCGTGGGCGAATTCGCCGACGCCATGAAGTGGTTGAGCGAGCGCCACTGTCGGGGGCTGGTGATCGACCTGCGGAACAATCCGGGCGGGTTGCTGGATGCTGCGCATGAGATTTGCGACTTGTTTCTGCCGTCGGGGTCCGTGATCGTCACCACGCGCGGACGCGATGCCCGAGTCCGACAGGAATGGCGCGCCACCGGCAGCGGACCCTACCAGGATTTACCCCTCGTCGTGCTGGTCAACGGCCAAAGCGCCAGCGCCAGCGAGATCGTGGCGGCCTGCTTGCAAGACCACGGCCGGGCGAAGATCGTGGGCGAGCGCAGCTTCGGCAAGGGCACCGTGCAGAACCTGATCCCGGTGGAAGCCGGGCGCAGCTCGCTGAAGCTGACGATCGCCACCTATTGGCGGCCCAGCGAGAAGAACATCCATCGCATGAGCACCAGCAAGGACACGGATGACTGGGGCGTGCGGCCCGACGCCGACGGCGTGGTGGCGCTCGACCCGAAGGAGGAAGTCGCCTGGCAGGAAGCGCGGCGGCAGCGCGACGGCCGATCGCCGCCGCCGGGCGATGCCAACAACGACGGCGTCGACACCAGCGACCCGCTTCAGTTCGATTCCCAATTGCGCCGCGCGGTTGACGAGTTGCGCTTGGAGCTCGACGGGCCAGCCGCCGCCAAGGCTGCCTGAAAATCACGACTGAAAAAGTCAACGCGGCCAGCCGAAACGCGACAACCCAAAGCACCGCCCGGCCGGCAATGCACCCGTTTTGCAATTCCTGGGAGGACGCGCGGCTGCTAGCACCCGTCCGGCGTGGCGGAATCCCGCGTTCGTTTCGCACGCAAAGCGTTGAAGGGCTTGAGTTGTCTCGCGCCGCCGCCCTCGATTGGCTGCAATAAACGGGCGAATGGCCCGCGAATTGCTGATGGGGACGTGCATCCTTTCGCTGCCGTCGATTGTGGCAATTCTGCCACTTGGCAAGTCCTGTCTTATCCGCATCAGGAGCACGTCGCCATGACACCTCGCTGGAACAGTTCGCACAGCAATCCCCGCACGATTCACTGTGCCGTCGTGGAGGTACCCGCCATGAGCGATTCGATGGGCCGTCGACCGACGACGGGTTTTCGGGAGCTATTGCCCTGGGCCGATCCGTACATCGCGTCGCTGATCGACAAGCTGCGCCGCTCGGCCGGCTGCGATGAGGTGGACTTCGTGCCGCGCGGCGAACTGGAGCCGCCGCTGGACAGCCCCGACCGCCGCAACGACCGCTGGGACGGCGAGTGGCGACCGCGTAATTGGTCGGACGAATAGGTCCGCGTCGCAGCTTCCGCCTCTCAGTCGAAGAGCAATTCGACCTGCGTGTCGAACCGCACGGAGATCACGATCCAGGGATCGTCGATGGCGTTGCCGTTGTTTTGGCGGCTGAAATCGCGGTAGAAGACGAAGTACCAGACCAGCGGGAACTGTTCGCATTTGAACAGGTACTTCATTAGCACCAGGTCCTTCCCGACACGTTTGGCGCTGAGTTGCTCGCTGCCGCGATACGCGCCGTAGCGCGTGGTCACGTCGCTGGAGGTCTTGGTGAGCGATTCCAGCGCGTCGGTCTGCTTGAGCAAGGGGCTGCCCACGAGCAGGTTGTCGAACGCGTCGTCGGCTTCCGTGGTGGAGACGGCGTCGAGAAAGCGGAGCACCCGCTGATCGAGCTTGATCACGACCGGATCAGCCACGTCTTCACTGTCCTGTGCCGCCGCAAAGGACAGCGAGCAAGTGACAGTCGCAAGCCCCAGCAGGGCCATCACAATGCACGAACGAAGCATCAGGCGAGTCCTTGCGGCGGGCGGGAAAATATGTGGCGAAGGCGGGTTGGCGGCCCGTTAGTATAATCGCCCCCGTTGCTCGATGCGACGCGCCCGCCGCGCCGCCCATTAGCGACGCTTGCGCCGCGAATCGGTGCGGACGGCCCTCAAGAAACTGGCAACGTTCTTCAGCCAGGAGACCTTGCGGGGGGCGTGGTTGCGCGGTAGTTCCTTCTTGCGCGCCAGGTGGATTTGGCGCCGCTGCTGCGCCTCTTCGCTTTCCAGCCAGGCGGCCATCTGCTCGTTGAGCGAGGGATGTGGTTGGCCGTCCTGCCATAGCCCGCGCAATTGCAAGTAGCCGCGAGGCCAGATGGGCAGCCGATGAAAGAAGCGTTGCTCGCGCGGCGTACGCAACACGCGGTCGAGCAGCTTGAGTGGCTCGGAGGTGCAGTTGGTGGCCGTGCCCGGCATGCGAAACATGAAGTACGGACGATCGATGCCGTTGGCGTGACTCTCGCGAACCGCCTCGCAGAGCATGGTGTCGCGAATTTGCGGCTCCAAGGGCAACGGCGGCGACTGGATGACGGTCATGCGGGCCAGCATGATGCGCTCGAACGCCACCTCGTGAATCGACAAAAAGCGGTGTACGATCGCCAGGTTGCCCAGCAATGCGTCCGAAGGATTCCAGCGCCGCCCGTGTGGCCCAACGGCCTCGACCGAATAGCAGAAGTCAGTGAGGCAATGGGCCGGCTCGCCACGGGCCTCGGCATCGCGCGGGTAGAGCCGGGCCGGACAATCCGGCGCCATCACGAGCCGGGCCTGCACGTGATTGAGAAAGAACATCGACGGTTTGCTGCTGCCGTCCTTCTGCCGTTTCGGCTTGGAGAAATTGAGCTGTTGGCCGATGATCTGGGCGACGCCGCGCTTGGGAATGACCGACTTCCAGAACTCGCCACGATGGTAAAAGCCGTCGACGACAAACGATTCGTCGGTTTCCGACAAAATGGCCAGCGGGCGACGCTCCGTGAGATTGAACTCCTCGCCCGCATAAGCGGACCAGTCAGGCATCACCGGATTGGACGGAACGGCGGGCGCGTGCATGGCGGGCATTGTAGCACGGGCCGAGAGGCGCAAGGGCGACACTTTACAAAATGCAACTTTCTAGCTTGACTAGTTTGCATTTTGCAAATACACTTGAGGGAGACGCGCGAGACTGCCGATGCATGTTATTGCCCGCCCCGCCATCGATGAAGCCAAGCAACGCTTTCCCATGGCTTCGCACTGGCTCGACGGCTGGTGGCTGGAAGCGAGCAAATCACATTGGACACGACTGGCCGATGTGCGAAGGGCGTATCCAGGCACGGATGAGGTGGGACAGTGCCTGGTGTTCAATGTATGTGGCAACGATTACCGATTGATTTGCCGCATGAGCTACGCGAACGAATGGACCAAAGGAACGCTGTTGGTCAAGCACTTCTTGACCCACGCGGATTACAGCAAGAATAGGTGGTGCAAGGACTGCATTCCACCGGAGAATTAACGATGAGCGTCATGACAGAGTATCGCGATTTGCTGGTCAAGTATCTGCCGCAGCCGATCCGATCCGATCGGGATCACCGTCGTGCGATTTCGCAACTGGAACAGCTCATGGTCCCTCGGCCCAGTGCGGCGCGCAGCCGGCTGATTGAAGTGCTCTCAACGCTCGTCGAAGACTACGAGTCTCGCGAGTACCCGACACCGCAAGTGCCCCCCAGCCAAGTGCTGGCTCATCTGCTGAATGCTCGCGGCGTGAAGTGTGCGGACGTCGCCAGGCAGACGAGCATACCTCCGGCGACGCTCAGCAGCGTGTTGGCGAACCGCCGCGGGATCAGTAAGGCCAATGCGCAGAAGCTGGCCCGATATTTCAACGTTTCGCCCGTTGTATTCTTGGCGACCGAGCAGAATGGGGTGGAACCGGCGACCCGGGACTAGCGCGCAACGACGATAACGATTGCACTTCGCTCCCGCTCTCACCCCACCGTTCCGCGTACCACGGCGCGCATCTCGGCGGCGATGAAGAAAGAACCGGTGATGGCGATCAGGTGCTCAGGGGTGGCGATGCTGGTGGTCAGGTTCCAGGCGGTTTGCGGATCGGCCGCCACGTGAACCTGCGGTCCGCCGGGCGCGGCAAGCTCTTCGGCCAACGACGCCAACTCTTCCGGCGGCACTCCGCGAGGGTTTTTCCAATACCGCGTGAAGATCACTTCATCGAACGCCGGCAGCAGCACGCTTAGCATGCCCCGGAGATCCTTATCGCGCGTGGTGGCGAAGACGACCAGTCGCGCCGCCGGCGCAAAGCTCTCTTGCAAAACGCGGACCAGCGCTTCGACCGACGCCACATTGTGGGCCGCGTCGAGCACGATCGTGGGACGCCGCGCGACAACTTCGATCCGCGCCGGCCAGCGCACGTCGATGAGCCCGCGACGTACGGCGGCTTCGGGCAGATGCCAACCCAGCCGGCGCAACTCGTCGAGCGTGGCCAGCGCCACCGCGGCGTTGGCCGCCTGATGCGCGCCGGCCAGGCTCAACTCCAAGTCGACGATCCGCGAGTTGGCGTTCCCTTCGGGACGAATGAAATCGAAGCGGGCGCCGGCGGGACCCTGCTCCAGGTGGCGCGGAGGGCGATAGTCGAAATCGAAGTCTTGGCCCAATTGAACCAGCCGGCATCCCTGCAGGGCCGCCGCTTCGGCAATCACGTGACGCGGTTCGTGAAGCAACACGCCGCTGACCACCGGCACGCCGGGTTTGATGATGCCCGCCTTTTCACCAGCAATAGCGGCCAGCGTGCTGCCCAGTTGTTGCGTGTGGTCGTAGCTGATGCTGGTGATGACGCTCACCAGCGGTTGGCAGACGTTGGTCGAATCGAGTCGTCCGCCCAAGCCCACTTCGAGCACGGCGGCGTCCACGCGCCGTTCGGCAAAGTGCAGCAAGGCCAAGGCGGTGATGATCTCGAAGTAGGTGGGTCGGTTCGACTCCAGCGGATCGTCCGTGGGCACCGCGTCCATCTCGGCGACCGCGGGCCGCAGACGGTCGACCAGTCGCGCGAGATCCTCCGCAGAACAAGGCTGTCCGTTGACGGCGATTCGCTCTTCCACGCGGTCGAGATGCGGCGAACTGAACAATCCGACGGAACGGTCGGCCGAGCGCAGCACGCTGGCGATCATGGCGGCCGTGGAGCCTTTGCCCTTGGTGCCCGTGACGTGCACGATTTTGAGTTCGCGATGGGGGTTGCCCAGCCGATCGAGCAGTTGCTGCATCCGGTCGAGTCGGAAATCGCGCTGACTGTAGGGAACCGACAACATGCGCTCGTAGTCGATGCGGCTGGTGAGGAAATCGACCGCCGAATCGCCAAGAAGTGGGCCGCCTTGCGGCGGAGCGCTGGGGGAGGGTCGTTTGGGCGTAATGGCTGGCTTCATGAAGGCATCCGACGGGGTCGACCCGCGTCTGGGGCATCGGCGGCCAATGCGCCGTCGGGGTTTCCTGTGCGTAGGAAGTTTACTCAACCGGCGGTCGATTGTCTTGGCAGGCAGGTAGCGGCAACAATGGCCGAAAGCACCCGTGCGAGCGGAAAAACAACCCGGCTGACGCTGTTGGATCCTGGCAGGCAATGGGCACGCCGCATCAGGCGGACTGCCCGTATTTTCCGGGGCTTCCGTTGGTCGCCCCTGGCCCATGGTCAACCTTGGACTCACTGGATCGACCGGAATGCTGCGCTGGCGGTTCGCTTGAAGCATGGGGTGGGTGGTGTATAGTGGGAATTTTCAGGGGTTGGCGTCGGGGGCAAGGATTTGCCGTTTCTGCTTTCAAAAGCTGAACTTTGGCGTCGGCCCCCACGTATCTGACACTATGTCAGAAAAGGACTTCCGCAGATTCTCTGCGCAGAGGTCGCCCACTTTTTGAGACCTGGTTTCGGCGGCGGCGAACTATCCGAGTCGGCTCTTAGCCCCCACGATCGACCCCCAAACATTCGGCAGGGAGACCCCCGATGTCGTCCGAGGCGCCCGAGGTAATTGTCGAGACGCGCAACCTGTCGAAGGTGTATCGCGACTTTTGGGGTCGTCAGAAGGTGCGGGCACTCAAGGCGCTGGATTTGGAGATCCGGCGGGGCGAAATTTTCGGCCTGCTGGGCCCCAATGGATCGGGCAAGACCACCACGATCAAGCTGCTCTTGGGGCTGCTGTTTCCCACCAGTGGCCAGGCCCTGATCTTTGGCCGCGACGCCACCGACGTGTCGAAGAACGAGCGGCTAGGCTATCTGCCGGAAGAGTCCTATCTGTATCGCTTCTTGAACGCCGAAGAGACGCTCGACTTCTACGGCCGGCTGTTCGACATGCCCACCCGGGTGCGCAAGCAGCGGACCGCCGAGCTGATCGAGATGGTGGGGCTGGAATGGGCCAAACGCCGACAGTTGAAAGAGTACTCCAAGGGCATGGCCCGCCGCATCGGCCTGGCCCAAGCGCTGATCAACGACCCCGAGTTGATCCTGCTGGACGAGCCGACCAGCGGCTTGGATCCCATCGGCACGCGCGAGATGAAGGACCTGATCCTGAAGCTCAAGGCGCAAGGCAAGACGGTGATCATGTGCAGCCACCTGCTGGCCGACGTGCAGGATGTGTGCGACCGCATTGCGATCCTGCACCAGGGAGAGTTGAAAGAGCTGGGACGCGTCGACAGCCTGTTGAAGCTGCGCGATGAGACCGAGATTCGCGTGAAGGGTTTGAGCGCCGCCGGCCAGGCCGAGATCCGCGCGGTGATCGAACGACACCAGGCGTCGGTGCTGACCATGGACAACCCGACGACGACGCTGGAAGAACTGTTCCTCTCGATCGTGCGCGACAGCGAGGCCCGGCCAGGCCGCCGCGCGAAGCAGGAATCGTAAGCCGTAGACATTTGCCAATCGAACCGAGTCCGACGCCCGACGCGAAAACACGATGGTCCTGGAAGAATCACCCCCGCCGTTTGACGCCTGGTTTGGCTCGGCGGTTTTGTTTTTCGTGCAAAGCGCGGCGCTATTGGGCCTGTTGGCGCTGGCGATCGGTTATGTCGTGGCGGCGTTTCGCTACGGACCGTTGGGCGGCGGCGACGTCGTTTATCGGCGGCTGAAAACCGCGCTGGGCGATTTGTTCTCGATGTCGCCACGGCGAATTCTGGCGCTGTCCTGGCTGGCGGTGCAAGAATCGCTCCGCCGGCGCGTGCTGGTCGGCTTTGCCGTGTTCGTGCTGATCCTGCTGTTCGCCGGCTGGTTTCTCGACACGCAATCGACCGATCCGGCCTCGCTCTATCTGAGCTTCGTGCTCACCGCCACGACCTACCTGGTGCTGTTGATGGCGCTGTTCTTGAGCGCCTTCAGCCTGCCCACCGACATCAAGAATCACACGATCTATACGATCGTGACCAAGCCGGTTCGTCCGGGCGAGATCGTGCTGGGCCGGATCCTGGGCTTTGCGGCCATGGGCACGGTGTTGTTGGCCTTGATGGGCCTGATCAGCTACGTCTTCGTGATCCGCGTGCTCAACCACACGCACGACGTCGAGGTTGCCTCGCTCAAAGCGGCGCCCAACGACACCAGCGGCGCGCGGGTCGGCCGCACCGCCGCGAATCAAAATCACCGACACACCGTCACCTTGCAGTCCGACGGCACCGGCAGCACCGACGTGGTGCAGGGCCACTGGCACGAAGTGGACGAAGTCGTCGACGGCGACGAGACGAGCTATGTCGTGAGTCCGCCGCGCGATTTGTTCAATGCGCGAGTGCCGGCTTATGCCACGAATCTGCGGTTCAAGGATCGCACCGGCAAGGGCTCGGACAAGGGCATCAATGTCGGCAACGAATGGACCTACCGCAGCTTCATCGAAGGCGCCACGCTGGCCTCCGCCACCTGGACCTTCGAGGACATCACCCCCGAGCGATTTCCCGACGGACTGCCCATCGAAATGACGGTGCGGGTTTTCCGATCGCACAAAGGCGACATCGAGAAGGGCATTCTGGGCAGCCTGGTGCTGCGCAATCCGCGCACCGGGCGCACCAGCGCCGGCATCAACTTCGAGGCCAAGGACGGCTACATCGATTCGCGCACCATCCTGCCCGAGCTGACCGATCCGTCGGGCAATCGCATCAACCTGTTCGACGACCTGGTGGACGAAGGCGAGTTGGAATTGCAGTTGCAGTGCCTGGACATGGAGCAGTATTTCGGCGTGGCGAAGCCGGATTTGTACTTGCGGGCCCGCGACGCTTCGTTCGCGCTGAACTTCGTCAAGAGTTACGTCGGCATCTGGGTGCAGATGCTATTGGTGACCAGCTTCGGCGTGATGTTCAGCACCTTCTTGAGCGGCGCGGTGGCGATGATGGCCACGCTGGCAGCGCTGGTGCTGGGCTTTTTCACGCAGTTCATTTACGGCGTGGCGGTGGGCACGGTCGAGGGCGGCGGCCCGGTGGAAGCCTTCGTGCGATTGATCACCCAGCGCAACGTCACCACGGAGCTGGAACCGGGACTGCCCCGCAACGTGGTGCAGGCGCTGGACAACGTGTTCATGTTCTTCATGCAATCGGTGACCAGCCTGCTGCCGGATTTTCGGCACTTCAGCGACGTCGACTATGTCGCTTACGGTTTTGACATTCCCCTGAACCTGTTGGGCATGCAGATCGTATCGGCGCTGGGATATCTGATCGCGATGAGCGCCATCGGTTACTTTTTCCTGCGTACGCGCGAGGTGGCCCGATGAACCAGCGGAAACGTTTCATCCGCAAGATTGCTTATGCCTGCGCGATCGCCGCGCTATTGTTGCCGTTGAGTTGGCTGAGCGCTCCGGCCACGCGGCAGGCCGACGGGCGACAGTCCGACGGCGGCGTGCTGGCCCAGATGCGGCAAGAGCATCATCTCAGCCAGGCCACGCTCGGCGAGATCGACCCGGCCAGCGAGACCATCAAGCTGGCCACGCTCGGCATGCGCGGCGTCGCGGCCAACGTCTTGTGGCAGAAGGCCCACGACTTTCGCAAGCGCGAGGACTGGGTCAGCCTGTCGGCAACGCTCGAACAGATCGCCAAGTTGCAGCCGAACTTCGTCAGTGTGTGGGTCTACCAGGGCTGGAACCTGTCGTACAACATCTCGGTCGAGTTCGACGACTACCACGACCGCTACTACTGGGTGATTCGCGGCGTCGACTTTCTGAAAGAGGGCGCAACCTACAACGCCAAGGATCCGCGCCTGGCCTCGGAGATCGGCAACACCATTGCGCAAAAGATCGGTCGCGCCGACGAGCACGTGCAGTTTCGCCGGCTGTTTCGCGAAGACGACGATTTTCACGGCGCCAGGCCCCGCGCCCAACGCGACAACTGGCTGGTCGGGCGCGAAGTGCTGCTGGAAGCACAGCAATGGGTCGATCGAGAGGGCATCAGCATCAAGGGTAAGAGCCCGCTGTTGTTCCATTCGCATCCGGTGATGTGCCTGATCAACTATGCCGAGGCGCTGGAAGAGGAAGGCACGTTCGGCGAAGTCGCCAAGAACGCCTGGCAAAAGGCGGCCGACTCGTGGCAGCAATATGCCAATCGCGACTTGCCCACGCAGGACAACACGTTCATGCGACTGGCCGACAAGGAACGCTTCGACCAGCGTTCGCAGGAAGCGCAGGCCGAGCTGGCCAGGCTGGCGCCTGACGGTCTGCGGGAGAAGATCTTCTCCGAGAAGCTGGCCGCGCTGCCGGCCGAACAACGCGAAACCTATGAGACGGCCCCCGCCGAGCGCACGCCGGAGCAAAACGCCATGATGTACGGCATCGACAGTGCCCTGGAGATATCGCACTTGGAGTTCGCGGATCGCATCAAGGGCGAGAATCGCTCCGCCGCCCTGAAGCTGGCCGAAGAAGCCATGCAGGCCGACCACATGGCGCTGACCATCGACATTGATCGCGGCATCGTGAACTATGACTATTGGAATCGGCGTTGCCAAATCGAGCCGCAGGATGCGACGCTCGAGGCTCGCAAGGCCATCTACGATGCCGACCAGGCGTTCACGGCGGCCCAGTTGCTCAAAGCGCGGGAACTTTACGAGCAAGGCTGGACGAAGTGGCGCGAAGTGATCGATGCCAACGATTTCCTCATCAAGGACGCCGGTCACGTCGAGCAGCTCTGCTACTCCATCGCCAACTACATCGCGCTGCTGCACCAACTGGACGAACAGCTTCCGCAACCGTTCATGCTGCTGGACGTGCTGGAAGCGAACGAAACGTTCACCGGCCGCGCAGTTCCCGGCGCGCCGCGGAGCCAGTCCGAGCAGGCAGATCCGACCCAGCAACTTCCGAACGCTCCTCAGCCGGCGCCGGCCGAACCCCCGGCGCCGCTCGAACCCGCGACGGATGCCGCGGGCTGAACTTCGGCGAATTCAGCTACGGTGCGAATGCGGCGAAAGGCCGATTGCGACAGCCTCAGACGCCGTGGACGATCACGGTTTTCATCTCCGTCATTTCGGCGACGGCGTATTTGGGCCCTTCTTTGCCGAAGCCGCTATCCTTCAGCCCGCCATAAGGCATCAGATCGGCACGCCACTGAGGGCCCCAATTGATGTTCAAGTTGCCGGCGTCGACTTGACGCGCGAACTGCATCGCCCAGGTGATGTTCTCGGTGAAAATGCCGGCCGCCAAACCGTAAGGCGAGTCGTTGGCCATGTGTATCGCCTCTTCGATCGAGGCGGCAGGCGTAACGGCAACCGCCGGACCGAAAAGTTCCTCGCAACTGACGCGCATCCGCGGATTGACGTCGGCCAACAGCGTCGGCTCGTAGATGGCGCCCTTGCGACCTCCGCCGGTGACGAGGCGAGCGCCGCCGGCCACGGCCTCGTTGACCCAGGCTTCCACCCGCTCGGCATCGGACTCGCGAATCATGGGCCCCATTTTGGTCTTCTCGTCCAGCGGATCGCCCACCGTGATGGCCTCGACCTTGGGCCGCACGGCGCTGATGACGTCGTCGTATATACTTCGCAGGGCAATGAGCCGTTGCGTGGCAATGCAGACCTGCCCCGCGTTCGCGTAGCCGGTGGCGGCCGTAGCCAGCGCCACCTTCTCGAGATCGGCGTCGGGCATCACGATGATCGGGCTGTTCGAGCCGAGCTCCATGGTGACCCGCTTGATGCCGGCCGTTTTGCAGATATGCTCGCCCACCTCGCGGCTGCCGGTGAACGTGATCTTGCGCACGCGCGGATCGGCACAAAGTGCGTCGCCGATGGTCCCGCCCGAGCCGGTGATGCAAGCGATGGCCAACGGCGGCAAGCCCGCCTCGAGCAACAGCTCGACCAGCGCCAAGGCGGACAGCGGCGTATCGCTGGCCGGCTTGATGATCACCGCGTTGCCGGCCGCCAGCGCCGGCCCCACCTTGTGGCACACCAGGTTGAGCGGAAAGTTAAAGGGAGTGATGGCTGCCACCACGCCGCAGGGCACGCGGAGCGTGAAGCCAAGCTTGCCCGCGGCTCCCGGCGCTCCGTCCAGCGGCAATACTTCGCCTGAGAGCCGCTTGGCCTCTTCGGCCGAGAGCTCGATGGTCTCGCGCGCCCGAGAAACTTCGAGCCGCGCTTCGGCCAGCACTTTGCCCTCCTCGGTGCTGATGAGCCGGGCGAGCCGTTCGGCCTGTTTTCCCATCAAGGCGGCAGTGGCGCGGAGGATTTGCGCGCGGTCATAGCCCGTGCTCTGGCGCATCAGGCGAGCGCCTTCGACCGCGGATGCGATGGCCCGCTCGACGTCGGCGGGCGTGGCCTTGGGCACCGTGTCGACAGTCTGACCGTCGAACTTGTTCTTCACCTCGAAGTGCTCGGCGCCGTCGACCCACTGTCCTGCCAGGAACATTTTCATCGGAGGCGATCCTTGGTTTGTCGCGAGACCAGCGGGAGCTGCGGCCTAGATCCACTCGCGGCCGTACTCCAATCTTAAGGTTATGGCGTTTTTCCGTGCCCGGTCAACGACTTAACTTGAGCCAGCCGGCGGCGCGGTGGTAAGCTGACCGCATGAGTGGCCGACGGCGGATCGTATCGCTGATCTCCAGTGCGACCGAGATCCTGTATTTGCTGGGTCTGGGCGAGCGCGTCGTCGGCGTCAGCCACGAGTGCGATCACCCGCCGGAAGTGGCCGCCCTGCCCCGCTTGACCCGCGC
>JBBDYK010000246.1:14254-20458 GCA_040901665.1 Pirellulales bacterium
CGAATCGGCCGCCTCGAGCCGGGCCATCGACGAGCAAGTGCGCACGCTCACGACCGAAGCGCGGGCTCTGTACGAGATCGACGTCGCGCGACTAGTGGAGCTGCGACCTGACTTGATTCTGACGCAGGCCCAATGCGACGTGTGCGCCGTGCGCTACGAGGACGTGGTTTCGGCGGTGCGCAACACGCCCGAGCTCCACGGGACCGAAATCCTGGCGCTCAATCCGCAATCGATTCACGACGTGCTCGACGACGTCGAGCGTGTGGCGCAGGCGGTGGGCGAGGAAGCGGCGCTCTACCGCGCGCTGGCGTTCAAGACCCTGCGTTCGATGCGCTTGAACGCCCGGCAGCGGGAAGTTGCCGACATTGACTCGAATCACTTGCCGCGAGTGGTTTGCTTGGAGTGGATCGATCCGCCGATGGTGGCGGCCAACTGGATGCCCGAGCTGGTGGAGCTGGCCGGCGGTCAGTCGGGATTATCGCGGCCGGGAGTGCACAGCACCTACGCCGATTGGCAGGCGATCGTAGACTACGACCCGCAGGTGATCGTGATCATGCCGTGCGGATTCGATTTGGCGCGAGCCATCGACGAAGCACAAGTATTGCCGGGCTTTCCCGGCTGGCACGCGATGAGCGCCGTTCGCCAACAACGGGTGTACGCGGCCGACGGCAACGCGTATTTCAATCGCTCGGGACCGCGATTGATCGACAGTCTGGCAATCTTGAGCCACCTGGTTCAGCCGAAGCTATTTCCCGAGCCAGCGGACGAAACAGCGGCCCGCGCCTGGCGCCGGCTGGAGACTCGCGACGGGGCGCTAGAGCCGGCGTGACAGGCGATTGCCATACTGGCGGCCCACCGCTGACCACTTGATGTGAAGACCCTCTCGCATGAATCACAAGAAATACCAGGTGGCCGAGGGCGGGAAAGTTGCGCTGGCGGACTTTGCCACGCAGCCCGACGTCGCCGAGCTTTCCAAATCGGACGGCAAGGAGCAACTGGCCGCCGGCGTGGCGAAGCTCGCCGAGCTGCAAGACAAACTGCACGCGCAGAACACTTATGCCTTGCTGATCGTCCTGCAAGGCATCGACGCGGCGGGCAAGGACGGCACGATCAAGCACGTGATGTCGGGCGTGAATCCCGCCGGTTGCCAGGTGACCAGCTTCAAGGTCCCCTCGGAGGAAGAGCTCGACCACGATTATCTCTGGCGCTACGGCCGGGGTTTGCCTGCGCGGGGCAGCATCGGCATCTTCAACCGTTCGCACTACGAGGAAGTGCTGGTGGTGCGCGTGCGCCCGCAACTGCTCGATCGCCAGCGCATCCCGGGCAAGCGCCGCGAGAAGTTCTGGCTCGACCGGTTCGAGGAGATCAACTATTTCGAACGCTACCTGGTGGACAACGGCATCGAAGTGCTGAAGTTCTTTCTGCATCTATCCAAGGAAGAGCAGAAACGCCGATTCATGGATCGACTCAACTCGCCGGACAAAAACTGGAAGTTCTCGGAAGGCGACGTGAAGGAGCGGGCCTATTGGGACAAGTACACCGAGGCCTTCGAGGACATGCTCGGCCACACCAGCACCAAGGCCGCGCCCTGGTACGTCGTGCCGGCCGATAAGAAGTGGTTCGCCCGGCTGACCGTGTCCAGCGTCATCGTGGACAAGCTCGAGTCGCTAAAGCTCGACTACCCGAAACTGACCGGCGAGCAGATGCAAGCCCTGGAGCGCGCGAAAAAAATGCTGGAGAACGAGAAATGATTCGATGTGCGTGGGCGGTCGGTTTGATCTGCTGGTTAAGTACGCCAGCGATCGCCGCCGAGACAGGTAAAGCGGCGCTGCCCAACATCGTCTGGATCATGGCCGATGATTTGGGCTATGGCGACGTGGGTTGCTATGGCCAACTGCGCATCAAGACGCCGAACATCGACTGCCTGGCCAGCCAGGGCATGCGATTCACCGATTGCTACGCGGGCAGCACCGTGTGCGCTCCCTCGCGCTGCTCCCTGATGACGGGACTGCACACCGGACATGCGCGCGTGCGCGGCAACGCCCGCGTGCCGCTGGAGCCCGACGACGTCACGATCGCCGAAGTGCTCAAGCAAGCTGGCTATGCAACGGGCATCGTCGGCAAGTGGGGGCTGGGCGAGCCGGATACGACCGGCGTGCCCAATCGCCAGGGCTTCGACAACTGGTTCGGCTATTTGAATCAGCATCACGCGCACAACTATTATCCCGACCATCTGTGGCGCAACGAAGAAAAAGTGCCGCTGCCAAACGTCGTGGAGAATAACGTGGCGACGAAGCGCGTGGTGTACTCGGCCGATCTATTCACGGACGAGGCATTGCGTTTTCTGGACACCGAACGAGACCGCCCGTTCTTTCTTTATCTCGCGCTGACGTTGCCTCACGCCAACAACGAAGCCGGCCAGCAAGGCATGGAAGTCCCCCGCGACGAGCCGTATTCGCATGAATCGTGGCCGCAGGCGCAGAAGAATCACGCGGCGATGATCACGTATCTCGATACGCAGGTGGGGGCCGTGCTCAAGAAACTCGACGAGCGAGGGCTGGCCAAAGACACCGTCGTATTCTTCACCAGCGACAACGGCCCGCATCGCGAAGGAGGCGCCGACCCCGATTTCTTTGACTCCAGCGGGCCATTTCGCGGCATCAAGCGGGCACTCTACGAGGGCGGCATCCGCGTGCCGATGATCGTGCGCTGGCCGGGCAAGATCGCCGCCGGCAGCGTCAACCATCAGCCGTGGGCGTTTTGGGACGCGCTGCCAACCATGGCCGAGTTGGCCGGCGTAACGCCCCCGCAGGGCATCGACGGTATTTCCATCGTGCCGACCCTGCTGGGCGAAGCTGTCGCCGGACTGCCACAACAGCAGCACGAGTTTCTGTACTGGGAGTTTCACGAGCGCGGCTTTGGCCAGGCCGTCCGCATGGGCAACTGGAAGGCCGTCCGCCCGAAAGCCGGCGAACCGATCGAGCTTTACGATCTCTCGCGCGACATCGGCGAGGAACACGACGTGGCCGCAGAGCTTCCGAAGTTGGTGGCCAACGCCGAGGCACTGTTCAAATCAGCCCGCACGGAATCGCCGCATTGGCAGGTGGCCGGTTCGGAATAATTCTCGCGAAAAAGGTGCCAGAGTGAAAAAGGTGCCAGGAACCTTTTTCTTAACGACTGTCGACTTGCTTGCTCAACATGCCATCAAGTATTGTTCGCATGCGCTGCGGCAGATCGGCTGTATAGCCACTATGCACTTCGTGGACGATACCGGACTGATCTAGAATTACCAGTGCTGGATAGCCAAAGCCGAATGCATTAAGGCGGTAGTGTTCTGCGATCTGGTGTCCCTCGAAGTGCGGAATCCCATGGTAGACGTTCTTGATCAATGACTGGGCTTGTGCGTCCTGTTGATCGTCAGACTCGCGGCGGTCAAACATCCCTATGAATTCCACTCCCTTGGCTTGATACTCGGCCGCCAATTGCGCGACCTGGGGCGCGGCCAAGACGCAGTATTCACAACTCGTGCTCCAGAAATCGAGCACGACAATCTTTCCACGAAGTTCGGTCAATCGGAAGGTGCCGCCGTCCAAGCGTTTCGTTTGCCAATCAGCGGAAAATTCCGGGGCCATGGCAAAGTACGCCTCGCGCTTTTTTGCATGGTCGATTGCCCACGCCGAATGCTCATCATGCTCCTGGATATTCGCGTCGTACATGGCTTGGACAATGCCTGGCCCGGCCTTGTCCCGACCGGCAACGAGCAGCGGCCGCGCGTCGTGCAACACAGTTTCGCATACCGCGGAACTATGCACCCAGGCCGCATCGTTGATGAGCCTGGACCATGAGGTGTAGGCTGCGAGGTAGTCGTTCGCCTCGGCGTGGAATTGCGATACCCATGCAGAGTCTCGCTGGACCATGGACTTTAGTTCGATCGTTCGGCGGTCTCGGACCAGTCTGTCGGAGAGCCCCCTGAATTCCACGACAATCCGTTCGACTAAGCCTCGGTCGAGATTGAACTCGTACTGTCTCGTGGTTTCCCATCGATGCGTTTCGTTGTACGGCGTATTGGCAACACCGCGGATTCGCAGGTTCGTATTCTCGCGTGATGCGCGGGTGAAGTCGTATGTCAGTCGTTCGACGGGACAGTCATAGCTCCATCCCGCGTCAAGTTCCGAGGCTTGATCTGGCAGGCGGCAGAACAGTTCGTGCGGCACGAGCCGTTTGAGGATTGCCGTCTGTTCATCCAAGGCGTAGGAACCGTCGGGACGGAGATCGCAATAGCCCAGCGACTGGCGTTTCGCGCGCGGCTTGCCCGCCGTGTCCAAGAACGTCAGATCGGTGCGAATGAACAGCCGCCATGAGCCATCGTCGTTACGTTGCACTACGAAACACCGCCACTCCATGTGATCGAGATGCGTGCTGACGTCAGCGACATGATCGCTTGGGTCCTCACGGCAGGTGAGTTGATAGACCAACTCCTGACCGACCTTGAAGCGGTAACGGGGAAGTTCGACCACGGGATCGGTTTGGGCGATTTCGTCAGCCATGACGCGTCCAGAAACTAGACAGGCGAGCGCAACTAATGATGCAACTATGGATCCTCTACACGCGCGGGCTACCGCCAACGTACTCATCGTGCACCTCGAATCGAAAACATGCTGAGGTCCGCTTCGCGGGGACAGGCTCGATATCTTATCAATCTAGTGTAGTCGTGCGCGTGCAGCAATTGCGCCCGACCCGTGGGCGCGCCCGCAACCTCACCGTCCTGAACGTTTTTTCGGCGTTTCGCTTTCAATCCACGATGTACCGCACGGGCGGGTTGTCCTCGCGCTGATAGCCAGCCAGATCGGCGATCGTGAGCATGCCGCGCTGGTAGAGATACTCGACGTGGGCGGCGACTTCTTCGAGCGCCAGCAGGACGTGGAAGCCTTCGACGTGCGTGTAGAGCTTCTGCGAGATCTCGTTGGTGGTCATCGGCTCGGGCGATTCGCGCAGCGTATTGAGCACTTTTTCCAGCTTGCGCTGGTGGCCCTGATGGATCTCGGTAATACGCTTATAGACCTCGTGGATGGGCGCACCGTGCCCGCCCAGCGCCAAGTCGAAGCCGCCGGTGCGGCCGATCTTGTCGAGCGACTCCAGATAGTGCCCCAACCCCGTATACGGCATGATGCTCTCGGGCGCCTGGTGCGGCGAGATTTCCGGCAGAATGTGGTCGGCGCTGAACAGCACGTTGCCCAGCGCGATGCACACCTGGCCCGGACAATGGCCCGGCGTGTGGATGAACCGCAGAGCGTCGAGTTGATCGTTGTCGGCCAGCGTGCGCGCCACCGGCAAGCTGTGCACGTTCTGTTTCGAGAAGCCGTACAGCTCCATGAATCCGGGCAGAAACTCGGGCTCGACGCCGGCTTGTTCCAGAAAGCGGCGAAACGACTTCGTCGCCACCGCCACACGCTCTTCATAGGCCGTCAGGATGCGCACGTCGAGCTGGTGAACGCAGATCTCCGCGTTGGGTAGTTGCTCGTGCAGATAGGCCAGCCCGCCAATGTGGTCGATGTGACCGTGGGTGATGACGATGCGCTGGATGTCCGCCAGCTTGATCGTTTCGTTGAAGTCCTTGCCGATTCGCTCGATGCCTTCGACGAGCTGTTTGTTGGCGTTCCAGAAGCCGCTGCCGGTGTCGATCAGCGTGGGCGGACCGGCTTCGAGCACCAGGTAGATGTTGGCCGCGAAGCCCGGAAACGCCAGGCAAGTGATGCAATAGATGCGCGCGCCGGTGTTCGCGTCGTAGCGGCGCACCTCGGGCAGGTCAGTTTCATCCCAACTCATGCAACACCTGGAACAAGACGTCAGCCTATCAGATCGAGCGAGCGGCGGATCGAGTCATTATACCGGCGGCATCCAGTGGTTGCCCGGCTCCTCGTGCACGCGGCGGGCCTGCTCGAGCAGTTCGATCAGCGCACGCAGTTGCGGCTCGGAAAGGTGACCCAACTGGCGGAAGTGACAGTCGCGAACCCGATCGTCCAGTTCGACCAGCAGCTCGCTGCCGGCAGCGGCCAAGCCGATCAGCACCATGCGGCGATTGTCGGCCGGGCGTTCGCGGACGATCAGCCCGCGCTCTTCCAGTTTGTCCAATAGCCGGGTGATGTCCGGGGCGCGGGAAACGAGCCGCGCGGCCAGGGCCAGCGTAGGCAACTTGCGCCCGGC
>JBBDYK010000247.1:0-20419 GCA_040901665.1 Pirellulales bacterium
CGTCAATGGGCGCTGGAGCGCCTTCCCGCGAAACTCGATGCTGCCGGCGGTCGGCTCGTAGATGCCGGTAATCGCGTTAAACACCGTCGTCTTGCCGGCGCCGTTTGGTCCGATGACCGAAAAGATTTGTTGCGCCTCGACCGCGCAATCGACGCCTTGCACGGCGATCAGTCCGCCGAACCGCACGGTCAACTTGTCGAGCCGCAAGAGTGTCATGCCGCGCCTTTCACCGCCGCGCCGCGTGGCGCGTCGTGGTCCAACTCCGCCTCGATGCGCGCCGAAGGCAGCAGTCCCTCGGGACGAAATCGGACCATCAGCACCAGCGCCAAGCCGAAGATCATCAACTTCCAGTTGCTGAAAGTGAGCAGCGGATTGTTCGCAGGATTGACGTTCGCCGCTTGCAACATGCCATCCAGCACCGGCGCCAGCACATTGTCGAACCCGATCAGCAGAAATACGCCCAACAGCGTGCCGCGAATGCTGCCCAGTCCGCCCAGGATCACGCAGCACAGCATGATCATCGAGCGATTGAAGTCAAACGCGTCGGGCCCCGCCGTGCTGGTAAGCGTCGTGGCATAAAGACACCCGGCCATGCCGGCCAGCCCACAGCCGATGCCAAACGCCGAGAGCTTGACGCGCGCGGCGTTGATGCCCATGCAGGTGGCCGCCAATTCGTCTTCGCGAATGGCGATCCAGGCCCGGCCCAGGCGCGAGCGCTCCAACCGCGCCAGCAACCAGATCACGGCGACCAGCGACCCCAGGGCCAGGTAGTAGAACAAGCGATAGTCCACGCTCCAGTCGGCCTGGATGCCGAGCCAGCCCAACGGCGCGTGCATGAACGCCGGCAATTGCGGCGGCGGCACCGGGTTGAGTCCGCGCGTGCCGGCAGTGATCTCCTCCAGGTTCCGCAACGTGAATCGCGTGACTTCGCCAAAACCGAGCGTGACGATGGCCACATAGTCGCCGCGCAAGCGCAGCGTTGGCGCGCCGAGCAGCATGCCTAGGATCGCGGCGCCCAACGTCGAAGCCACCAGCGCCACCAGGAAACCGGTCTGAAACGGATAGGCGTTGACCGTAAGGATGCCTGTGATATAGGCGCCGATGCCGAAGAACGCCGCAATGCCCAGGTGCAACAGCCCCGTGTAGCCCACCACGACATTCAGCCCCAGCCCCAAGATGGCATAGATGAAGATATACGTAAGCTGCATGCCAACGGAAATCTCCGTCAACCGAAACAGCGCGATCTCCGGATACACCAAGAGCGGATAGACCAACAGCACGCCCAGGTACATCGGCCAAACGGGCAGCGGCTTTTTGGCAGGCGCAGTCATACCTTCTCCCGCGTGCGCGTGCCGAGCAAACCCGACGGCCGGAATACCAGGATGGCGATCAAGATCACGAACACCAGGGCGCTGGTCCATCGTTCGCCGACGTAAGCTGATCCAAACGAACGAGCCAGTCCGATCACCAGTCCGCCCAAAACGGCGCCGGGGATATTGCCGATGCCGCCCAACACGGCCGCGGTGAAGGCGTACAGACCGTTCTGGAAACCCATCTGGTAGCTGACCGTGTTGATGTACAAACCGTAGATCACGCTGGCAGCACCGGCCAGCGCGCCGCCGATGGCAAACGTGGCCGCGATGACACGATCGGCGTTGATGCCCATCAATTGCGCTGCCACGGGATCCTGAGCCGTGGCCCGCATCGCCTTGCCCAGTCGCGTCGCTTTGACGAACAGCGTCAGCGCGATCATGATCGGCACGGTGACTGCGAAGATCATGAGGTCCTTGTAGGTAAAGCTCAGCTCGGCGCCGTCGCCCAGCAGGTTTTGGCGCGAGACCAGGTTGGGAAAATCCCGGTCGGCGGCGCCGCCCCACAGCAGGCCCACGTTCATCAACACGAACGATACCCCGATTGCCGACACCAGCGGCGCCAGCTTGGGCGCTCGCCGCAATGGCTTGTAAACGAACCGGTCGATGGCCACGTTTACCGCGGCGCAAAACACGGGCACGACCACGAACAAGAGCGCAATGCCCAACCATTGAGCGACCGGCGCGGCTTCGTCCAGCTTCATCCAGCCGACCAGCGCCAGCGCCAGAAACGCCCCCAGCATGAACACGTCGCCGTGGGCAAAATTAATCAGCTCGATGATGCCGTACACCATCGTGTAGCCCAATGCGATCAGGGCAAATAGCGCCCCGTTGGTCAGGCCGATCAACGCATATTGCTGAAAGGTCTGCCAAAGATCGGGGGACTCTGCCTGAGCCAGCAGCAAGGGCAACATACCTATCGCAACCCTCCGTCCATCGTCGGGCACGAGCCGCCGGTTAGCGAGCGGGCCTTACTGTCCAAGTAGTTTGACAAATTCGAATCTGCCGTTGCGAATGTTGTTTCCGCTTACGGTGCGGAGAGTCGTATCCCCGTTGGAGTCAAACGACCACTTGCCCAAGGCGCCGCCGTCGAAGTCCTGGATGGCCAGGCAGGCGTCGAGGATCGCCGCACGATCTTTTACGCCCGCGCGTCGAATGGCTTCGACGGCGACCTTGCCAGCCTCGTAGCCATAGACGGCGTACGACTCGGGATCGCCGCCGAACTGTTGGCGATAGGACGCCACGAACTGCGCCCCGGCGCCGGTGAGTTGTTCGGCCGGCAATCCACCGAAGGTTACGTAGCAGCGATCGTTGAGATTGTCGGCGCCGGCCGAACTGATGAAGGCCTCTTCGTAGCACGCGTCGGGCACCATCAGTTTGCAATCCAATCCGGCGGCGACCATGTCCTTGGCAATCTGCCCACCCTTCGACTGCGTCGTGCCGCCAAAGTACACCAGGTCCGGCCGCAACCCCTTGATCGTGGTCATCAGCGGCTTGAATTCCTGCGCCTTCACGTCGATGCTCTCGTGCCCCAATACCTCCATGCCGAGATTCTGGCACTCCTCGATGAACAGATTCGCGATGCCCTTGCCGTAGACTTCGTTGTCGTCGAGCACATACACGCGATGCGCGCCCAACTCCCGGGCCCATTGGGCGCCCAGCGGCCCTTGCAAGTCGTCGGTCGGCACCAGCCGCGCGTACGTCACCGCTCCGCTGGGGCGATAAATGTCCGGCTCGCCGGGGTCGCCCATTCCGGGCTTGGTCAGGCCGGGCCAGGTATTCGCCGGACTCAGCATCAACAGGCCGGCCTTGTTGAGGATCGGCATCGAGATCTTGGCCGCGCCGGAGTTGTACGTGCCGATATAAATCATCACGTCGGGGTCGCGCACCGCGCGATAGGCATTGGCGGTTTCCGCCTCGGCGGTCCATTGCCCTGCGCCGGCCGTAGCGTCGTCCCAGTCGGCGTATTCAATTCGAAACTTGCCGGCTCGATAGTCGGCCTCGGCCAGCGCGATCGTGATGCCGTTGACGATCGTGTCGGTCTGCGCCTTGGCGCTGCCCGTGCGCGGCAGGCTGGAGACGATCTTGATCACCGTGGGGTCGCCGTCCGCGGGGCCCGCCCAACCGATCACGGCCAGTAGTCCCACAAGCGCGATGAGAATCGTCGGGGGCAAGTATCGCGACATGGGCGCTATGCGAGGCGAGAAGCAGAATGGCGCCAGCGTGGTTGCAGCGAATTGTAGCGCAGGCTGGCGCGGTCGTCAATCGATCCGTGCGATCCACGCAGGGAAACTCCGCCAGCCGAAGTTCAATCCTGCGTTGGATCCTCGAGTGCCTCGGTGCTCTCGAGGGCTCTTGCCATCTGCGGCAGAATTCCCTTGGTCTCGTAGATCGGGCGAATCAAGGGCCGCAATGCAGGCAGTCGAAACGCGAAATAGGCGGCCGTGGCCCAGCATCCTATCGCGGCAATGGTCACGGTCGTAGGTGCGCCGAACATCGTCGCTACGGCGCCGCCCCACAAGCTTCCCAACGGCGCGACGCCGAGAAAAGCCATCGCAAACAAGGCCATCACTCGCCCGCGCTTGTCGTCGTCGACGATGGTCTGCAACATCGTGTTGCACGAAGCCATCTGCACGACCAGGCATAGCCCGATCACAGCCAGCAACGGAATCGAGAGCAGCAACAGCCGCGACCAGGCTAACCCCATCATGGCGAACCCCAGCGCCAGTCCGGCAATTGCAATCACGCGACCCAAGCCGATCACGGAGCGCCGCGAGGCCAAGTACAGGCTCCCGGCCAAGGCGCCGAGGCCGGTGGCCCCCAACATCCAGCCCAGCGTACGTTCCCCGCCGCCCAGGATGTTGGCGGCAAAGATGGGCATCAGCGTACTCTGCGACATGGAGGTCAAACTCGTCACGGCCACGACGGTCAGTAGCGTACGGATCGGCGCAAAACCCGCGGCGTAACTCACCCCCTCGCGTAGCGAGGCCAGCGCGCGGGCCGATTTCTCCCTGCGCAAGACGGGTTTGACGCGCATCGCCAATAGTGCCCCGATCACGGCCAGAAAGCTCACGCCGTCGATCAGGAAGCACAGGCCTTCGCCCACCGCATAAATCAAATAGCCGCCGACGGCCGGGCCCACCAACCGAGCGGCATGGACGGTCGAAGAGCTGAGCGCGATGGCATTGCTCAAGTCGTCGCGGTCCTCGATCAGTTCCACCGTGAATGCTTGCCGGGCCGGCACATCCCAGGCACTCACGATCCCTTGCAGGGCGTTGAGCACGATGATTTGGGGAATAGTAATCCAGTCGCTCAGGACGAGCGCGGCCAACACGAACGATTGCAACATCGATAGCGTTTGCGTGGTCACCAGGATGGCGTGACGACTCCAACGGTCGATCCACACTCCCGTCAGCGGCGTGAGGAGGAAAAGTGGGAATTGTCCGGCGAAAGCCACCAGCCCCAACAGCATTGCGGCCGGACGACCCTCGGCCGTAGCCAGCCGATAGACGAGCCAACTGCTGGCGATCATGGATAGCCACGTGCCAATGAGCGATACCACCTGGCCGGCAAAGAACAGTCGATAGTTGCGATGCCGCAGGGCCCGCAGCATGAACCGCAGATTCGAAACGTCCTCGACCCGCTGGCTGTGCATGCACCAGATCCGGCTAGAAACGGCCGCAAGGCGTGCGGCCACCCGGCTAAAACCTACGCCGTGCGAGACCTTTGCGTAAGGGGCGGACGCGCGGTCTAAAACGCCTGCCAGCAGCGATCTTGACGCATTGGGAGCCGTTCGAGTACTGTTCGCGCCCTTGCGCGGACTCACCTGGGCGGATCGCCCTCGTGCCATCGCGTCCCATGAAACTCAACCTTAACACCTCGTCCCAACAGGTGAATTCCATGAGCGTGGCTCCCTCGGAAAATCGCTGGAGCGTGCCGGCGGCCCCGCCGGCTTTTGTCGCCAGTTCGCCCTCGCCCGTTCCGCTGCTCGACGTGTCGCGTCAATACGCGCCACTGCGGCAGGAGATCCTGCGCGCCATGGAGCGCGTGTGCGACTCGGGACGTTTCGTGCTCGGTCCCGATTGCGAGGAGTTGGAGCGGCGGCTCGCCGATTATTGCCAAACGTCGCACGCGGTCGCCTGCGCCTCGGGCAGCGACGCGCTGCTGTTGGCGCTGATGGCCTGCGGCGTGGGCCCCGGCGACGAAGTGCTCATGCCCAGTTATACGTTCTTCGCCACGGCCAGCGCGGCTTGGCGGTTGGGCGCCAAGCCGGTGTTTGTCGACATCGATCCGGCGACTTACAATATCGACCCCGAGCGCGTCGAAGTCTTGATTTCGAGCAAAACCAAAGCCATCCTTCCGGTCCATCTGTATGGGCAATGCGCCGACATGCGGGCCCTGGAAGCCATTGGCCGCACGCACGGCATCGCCGTCGTCGAGGACGCCTGCCAGGCGATCGGCGCCGAATTCGGCGGACGGCGCGCAGGAAGCTGGGGCGCCATCGGTTGCTTCAGCTTCTATCCCACCAAGAATCTCGGCGGCTTCGGCGACGGCGGGCTGTTGACCACACACGACGCCACGCTGGCTCAGCAGTTGCGATTGCTGCGCGGTCACGGCATGGAACCGCGCTACTTTCACCAGGTGGTCGGCATCAATAGCCGGCTGGATACGCTGCAAGCGGCCGTGCTCAACGTCAAGCTGCCGCATCTCGACGACTGGACGGAAGCCCGGGCCGCCAATGCCCTGCGCTACGGAGAGTTGTTCGCGGCCAGCCACCTCGATCAGGTGCTCGGTCTGCCGGTGACCGCGGCGGGCCGGCGTCACGTGTGGAACCAGTACATCATCCGAGTGCCGGACGGACGTCGCGACGCCCTGCGCGCGCACCTGGCCAATCGCAAGATCGGCACCGAGATCTATTACCCCGTGCCACTGCACGTGCAGGCTTGCTTTGCCGCCTTGGGTTACGGCCCGGGCAGCTTGCCGGAAAGTGAGCGGGCAGCGCTCGAGACGCTGGCCCTGCCGATCTTTCCCGAACTCTCGGCCGCCGAGCAGCAAACGGTCGTCCGCGAGATCGCCGCGTTCATGCACAAGCCGGCGACGGGATCGTAGGCCGCGACACGGCAGCGCGGCTAGGGGCGAAACTTCCGCCGCGCGATCGACAAACTCGCGACGTCATAGCCACCGGCATGCTGCGCAGCGCCTATTCCTCGTCGTCGTGGCGGCGAGTCGATACCGTGTCGGACCGCGTGCTGGGACGCAAAACGGCCATCAAGCCCGCGCCAAGGAATATGATCACGACCAGATACGAGGTGACGTAGCTCTTCGTGGGCGCCGCCTCCTTCTCGGGGGCCTTCTTGGGCGCCGCCATGGCCGCGCCGGCCACGACCAGCCACATCACCACGGTCAAGGCAAACCAGCGGGCGCCGCGCGTCCGCCTGAGAGAAGTGCTGCATCGCATCATGGCGCGAGGGCCTCTTGTTCCGCGTGAACCTCAATAAAAAATCGCTCGATGGGCGATGCCAGTCGCCGAAACGCGGCCGAAGGCATTGCCAACGTGTCCCACTTGGGCGATATCGGCCGCGCGTGCAGGGCGTATTTGTCCAGCGTGATTCCCACGAATCCGTACAAGTTGCCGCGAAATGCGAACAGCCGTTCCCGCGGCAGCGGCGCCCGATCGCCGACGATATTATAAGCGAACACGAACAGCCCGCCAAACTGCTCGCCGAACAGCCGTTCCCACCGCGACAGGCTGACCAGGTCGTCGCGCGTCGACCAGTTCTTCCAGTACTGCTTCTGGTCGCCCGATGGGAATCGCCGGCCTTTCACGTCCACCAGCCAGGAGGGACGGTCCGGCGGCGACACGATGAAGTCCAGACTCTTGATCGTGCCCTCCGCCCAACGGCTGCGTTTGGCCTCGTCGACGGCCACGTAGGGGATGCGCCGCTCGCGCAAGTAGGCCTCGAACGCCGCCTCGTAATGGTTTTCGCGGTTGGCCATGGTGTCGACCACGTTCGCATGCACCCTCAGCATTTGAAAAATGCCGTCGTGGCAATTTTCAACAAGCGCCAAGTGCGAAGCAAAGCTTCGCACGGCTCGCAGAATAACGACTTACGTCGCTATTCTGCCATCGCATCCGTGCGATGTCGCAGCCTGTTGAATTCTTCAACAGGCTGTTGGCGCCGCGCCCTAAACAGGCGCGACCGACACAGCCTACCACCATTGGGTGGAGTGCGCCAAGCGAAATGGCCGCTGAGAGACAACGTTATTCTTTGCTCCGCAGTCGGTCCGCGATGGTCGACGGAACGTCTGCCAACGCGACGCTTGCACTCTGGCCCGTTGCCAGATCCTTGATCTGACAGGCGCCGGCGGCCCACTCATCGGCGCCAACGATGAGGGCCAGGTCGAAGCCACGCCGATCGGCGTACTTGAGCTGTTGCGCCAGCTTCTTGGGCTCGGGATAGAATTCGACCCCGATGCCCAGGCGGCGAATCGCCGCAGCAAGTCGCAGATAGTCGTGCAGCCGCTGGGCGTCGAAAAAGGGGATGAACACCGGCGCGGGCGTGCGAGTTTTGTGGATGAGCTGCAGCTCTTCCAGCGCGGCCAGCAGCCGATCGAGCCCTAGTGACGCGCCGATGCCCGGCAGCTCTTGCTTGGTATACAGCCCGGCCAGATTGTCGTAGCGTCCACCGGAACAGACGCTGCCGATGCCCGGCAGGCGGTCCAGGAAGGTCTCGAACACGGTGCCGGTATAGTAATCGAGTCCGCGCGCAATGGAGGGCGCCAGGCGCAGTCGCGCGGGATCGACGCCGGCCGCCGTCACCGCGGCGACCAGACCCGCCAGCTTGGCCACTCCCTCTTGGCCTTTCTCGCTGCCGCGAACCAGCGTCTCCAACTCGGACAGAATGTGGTCGTTCGTGCCGCTGATCTGGGCCAGCCGCAGCACGTTGTCGGCCTGCTCGGCCGTGGCGCCGGCGACGTCGATCATCTCTTGCGCAACTTTCTCGCGGCCGACTTTCGCCAGCTTGTCGAGCGCCCGCAGAAT
The DNA here is from genome assembly GCA_040901665.1 of Pirellulales bacterium. Classification (GTDB taxonomy): domain Bacteria; phylum Planctomycetota; class Planctomycetia; order Pirellulales; family PALSA-1355; genus JTS-RE94. Next base: position 8,413 of record JBBDYK010000247.1, read on the forward strand.
CGGCGTCGACTGTCCGGACAGTTCGAATCGCTCGAGCAATCCGCTGAGCACCTGGCGATTGTTGACGTGGATCGTGAAGTCGGAAATTCCAAGCGCCTGAAACAAGTCGTGGATCACGAGCGCCGTCTCGATGTCGGCCGACAGGGCCTTGGTGCCGATCGTATCGAAGTCGCACTGCATGAACTCGCGATAGCGGCCGCGCTGCGTGTTCTCGCCGCGCCACACGGTGGCAATGTGGTATCGCTTGAACGGCGTGCCGAGTTGGCCGATGTGCTGCGCCGCGAACCGCGCCAGCGGCACGGTCAGGTCGAACCGCAGGCCGACCCACCGCTCGCCGTGGTCCTGAAACTTGTAGAGCTGCTTGTCGGTCTCTTCGCTCCCCTTGCCGGTCAACACCTCCAGATATTCGAGCGCCGGAGTATCGATCGGGCTGAAGCCGTACGAGCGATAGACGCGCCGCGCCGTATCGATCAACCATTCGCGCGGCAGCATGGCCTCGGGCAGATAATCGCGAAAGCCCTTGAGCGTGCGCGGTTCGATGCGTGCAGGGTCAGTCACGATGGGGCAACTTTGCTGAAGGCAGTGAACGAACGAAGCACGAGGATCGAGCCGGCGCGAGCACGCTCAACCCACCAGCAAGGGCAGAGCCGGCGGCTTGGGACTGCGGATACTTTGCCCGCGTCTGCGCGGCAGCACGGCCTCGGCGTATTCGACCACTTGCTCGGATGTTTCCAGATATTGCTCATAGAGCCATTCGTCCTCATACTCGCAATTGTTGGTCGAGTACTCCCGGCAAATCGTCGGCCGCGTGAAGTACACGCCGCAGCGGTTGTCGCTCTGCAGGTGCTTGCACTTGGTGTGCACGAGCAAGTACCAGGTATCGTCCTCCTTGAAGATCGTGGCCGCTTCGTGCATCAAATACCAGCGGATGAACTCCCAATCGCGCGCTTCGGTGGGCGTCTCGATCGGCAAGGCGAAGTACCGGCAGCATTTCGCCGAACAATAATCACACAGACACTCGCCGGCAGGCAGATCCTCCCGGCGCAATTTAGTTCGCAAACTGGGCAGAGACACGAAGTTTCCTTTCGCTAGAGCGACTCCTGCTGCGGCAACCGAGCCGCACGCCGACAGATTAGCAAACCAACGCGCGCATGACCAGCGGCGCGCTCGCTCGCTTTGGTCGGTGGCATGCCAACAATCGCCCAGTCTCACGACCCCGCCGGCTCGATCACATAACTCCAGCGGACGGTTGTCGCGCTGTCGCTTGCGGGTCTCGATTCGGCCACGATTTCGACATGGTCGCTGTCGCTCGCCAACAGGCGCTGCGACGATTCGCTGGACCACGGCTCTGCCGCGTCCAATCGCACGATTAATCCTCCGCGGGGCTCGCTGCCGCAAATCAGCGCTCGGCCCTCGTCGATCAAATGAACCTTGGCGGCCGCCAGATAGCGACTGCCCAACTTGCCGTACGCTCCGCCGCGGACGCGGCAGGCGACGTCCCAACGCAGGCAAGACCGATCGGGAAAGAGCTCAACTGCGACCGACCAGTGACTCTTGCCGGCCATGCCCAAGAGCAGTGCCACGTGCCGTCCGCCCGGCTGCTGTTCCAGGTGCAATGATTGGAGTGGGGGACCGGCGGGCCAGGCCTCGTCGGCCACACCTTCGACCGAGCGGAGCAACTCTCCCGCGTGCGCGGCGTCAACCAACGATATCGCATGAGCGAACCGGTCGTCCTGCCACTGGAATCGCAGCCGCAGTTGGCCGCACTCCAGCACGCGGTCCGCGCTGGCGGGACCGTCGGGAGTAGCGGCAATGCGAGAGGGTATTCTGTTCACGACAACAAATCTCGCCGGCCCCGTGCGGTGCCTGCCTCTAGTTGACGCGCCACTGCAGGAAGGCGTCCAGAAAACCCTGGATATTGCCATCCAGCACGCTTTGAAAACTGCCCACCTGGTAGCCGGAGCGGGTGTCCTTGACGCGCTGATCGGGATGCAGGAAATAACTGCGAATCTGTGATCCAAAGCCGGTCTTGGCTTTCTCCTGATACTTGGCCGCCTGCGCGGCCTCGCGCTTTTCTTCCTCGAGCCGCGCCAGCCGCGCCCGCAACATCTTGAGGGCCGTGGCTCGATTCTTGTGCTGCGAACGCTCGTTTTGGCACTGCACGACGATGCCGGTCGGCATATGCGTCAGTCGGATGGCGCTGGACGTCTTGTTGACGTGCTGACCGCCCGCGCCGCTGGCGCGAAACACGTCTTCGCGAATGTCGTCGTCGTTGAGCTCGATGTCCACCGAGTCGTTCACTTCAGGCGACACGTCAACCGCGGCAAAACTAGTCTGCCGCTTGCCCTCCGAATTGAACGGGCTGATCCGCACCAGCCGGTGCATGCCCGTCTCTCCCTTGAGATAGCCGTACGCCATGGGACCGCGAATCGCCAGGGCGGCGCTTTGGATCCCGGCTACGATGTCGTCCTGACGGTCGAGCAACTCGACTTCGTAGTCGTTCTTTTGCGCCCATTGAATGTACATCCGCAGCAACATCTCGGCCCAGTCGTTGGCATCGGTGCCGCCGTCGCGAGCGTGGAACGTCAGGATCGCTCCCTTGGAATCGAAGGGGCCATTGAGCAGCCCCTTCAGCTCCAACTCTCCCACGAGCTTTTCCAGGCGATCGATCTCGGGCAACAGCTCACTGGCCAGCGCGTCGTCCTCGGCGGCCATTTCTACCAGCGCCTCCAGATCGGCGGCGCCGGTTACGGCTTCCTCCAGCGGCTTGAGCAAGGCATTGAGCGCCTTCAATTCGCCGATCGTGGCCTGAGCCTTCTCCTGGTTATCCCAGAAGCCCGGGACCGCCATCTGGTCTTCGATACTAGCGGCCTGCTGTTTCTTTGCCGCATAGTCAAAGAGAGTCTCGCAGTTGGACGATGCGCAGTTGGATCGACTCTGCCCGATCGGTCAATTCTTTGTCCATGACGGCCTGCTGCTTAGGAAGTGCGAATCGTGGGATGCACGATTGTATCAGCCGGCGGCTGCGCCGGGGAGGGGAGCACGGCGTGCGGCCGATGTATCGGGCGTCCGGCGGCCTTAAAACTGGTCGCGCCGCAATACCTCGACCGTCTCGATGCAAGCGGTCACGGCGTGTTGCAGCGAGATTTCCCGTTGGATGTAGTCGAGAATCTGCTCCGCGACCTCCGGCAGCGCGACCACTTCGATCCGCACCTGCGAATCCCGTGTCGTGCCGATCTCGTCGGCGGTGCGGCGGCCAACGCCGCGACAGGGTATCGACGTATACCCTGAAGCACCCAGAGTGATAATGCGATCGGTCAATAGCGATTCCAATTCGCAATCGGCCACGATCGTCACGCGCTTGATCCTCGCCAGCGAGCGCATGCGGGCCGCATGCGGATGCGCCGAAAGCTGGCGATGCGATTCCAGCCCTAGGATTTCCAGTTGCAGCCCGGCTTGCTCGAAATCGAGCTCCAACTCGTGCAATCGCTCCATCACGCTGTGATCCACCATCTTGGTGCCCGACAAATCGAGCACCACATTGTTCCGCTCGACGAGGCCCAATTGCTCGATTTGACGCTTGAAGGGAATCCAGTTGGTAAAGACCGCCGACTCTCGCGCAAAGATCACCACGGTGTCGTCGCCGCGAGTTTCGACGTCCAGGTAGGGCTTGAAGAGCGAGCGAATCGGCACGCCATTGAACAGATGAATGGCGAACTTCGCCCCGATGCCGATGGCCATTCCGATCAACAGATCCGTCGTCAGCACCGCGACCACCGTGATGACGAAGATCGCCAACTGCTCGCGGCCGATCTTGTAGACGTTCATGAACTCCTTGGGCGACCCCAGGCGAAAGCCCGTGTAGACCAGCATCGCCGCCAGCGCCGCCAGTGGAATGCGATGAATCAAGAACGGCACCAGTGCCACGAACGCCAGCAAGAACACACCGTGCCACATATCGGCGAAGCGCGTGCGGGCACCGTTGTCGATGTTGGCCTTGCTGCGGACGATCTCCGAGATCATGGGCAGCCCGCCGATGAGCGCTACCGCCGTGTTGGCGGCCCCCACGGCCATCAGGTCGCGATTCATGCGCGTCCTTCGCTTCCAAGGGTCGAGCATGTCGATGGCCTTGCTGCTCAACAGCGACTCGAGCGACCCGATCAGCGAGAACATGAGCACCCACTTCCAGCCGGCCACGGTGGCCAGCGCGGAAAAGTCAGGGTATACGATCGCCCGCATCAGATTGTCGGGAACGTTGACCAGAAAGGCCTCCCCCAATCCGTACGTCTGTCCCAAAAATGAATACGTGTGCTCGTGCGAGAGATCGAAATAGATTCCCAAAGGCACAGCTACCGCGAGCACCAAGAGCGGCGCGGGGATGACTCTCGCCCAGCGGTTCCTGATCATCGGCAAACCGAACAGAATCAACATGCTCAGCGCGCCGATCAACGCGATTTCGGGGTTGGCGTGCAAAATGACCTGCGGCAATGCTTGGATGATTTCCAGCGGCTCGCCATGGATGTTTTCTCCCAAGGCAATCGGCAGTTGCTTGAGCACGATGATGATGCCGATGGCCGCCAACATGCCATGGACGGCCGAAGTCGGGAAGAAGTCTCCCAGCACTCCCGCACGCAGCAAACCGAATGCGATCTGCACGACACCCGCCGCCACACCGACCGCCAGCGCCATGCGATAGGCCTGCATGTCGGCCGCCGGATCGGCTCCGCCGGTGAATCCGAAATCGGTGACGGTTCCCACCGCGATCACGATCAGTCCGGCCGCGGGGCCCTTGATGGTCAACTCGGAATCGCTGAGAAACGTGGTCAGCACCGAGCCAACGATCGCGGTGAACACGCCCGCAACCGCCGGATACCCGCACGCCAGCGAAATGCCCAGGCACAAGGGCAAGGCGATCAGAAAGACGAGGAAGCCGGAAACGAAGTCGTAGCGGAAGTACTTGGCGAATCCCTGCCAATCGCCGCGCGGAATCTCGGCGGCCAGTGGGGCGCCGCGTTTCGGCAAGCGATGCTCAGTAGTGGACTGATCGCCGTTGTGCGAGACCATTTCGTTCGACTTTAGCCCGCGCGGCTCGCACCGTTACAAGTGACACATGGCATTCCAGTCTTGCAGTATAAAAATGGCGCCACCGTGTCACTACGGGCGGGGAATTACAAATCGGCAAGGTTGGCGGCGCCATCTCACTTTTCGATGGCTGTGGCCGCGCCAAATCTGGTTGAGCGACGCCCGGCGGTCGGCGGTATAATGAATCTTGTTGGTGTCGCCCGCCGGTTGCGGATTGCGCGCCTTGGCACGAGAGACGTCGGGATATGGATCTGTTGGTGGTTGAAGATGATCCGGTGATCGGCAAATCGCTGCGCCAGGGCTTGCTCGAAGCGGGGCACGGCTGCGTGTGGGCCAAGGAGGGCGATCGCGGACTGGAACTTGCGCTGGGGCAACAATTCGACGCGATCATTCTCGATCTCATGTTGCCGGGACGTCCCGGCTTGGAAGTGCTCCGCGAACTGCGCACCGCCGGCATCCACACGCCCGTCATCGCGCTGACCGCGCTGGGATCGGTCGAAGAACGCGTGTCGGGTTTGAACGCGGGCGCCGACGACTACGTCATCAAGCCCTTTGCACTGGTGGAATTGATGGCGCGAGTCGAGGCCGTTTGTCGTCGCGCCGTGGCGCGGCCACCGGCCGTCATGCAAGCCGGACAGCTCACGCTCGATTTGGCCACCCGCCGCGTCAGCCGCGGCGAAAAAGAAATCGAGCTCACTCCCACGGAGTTCAGCCTGCTCGAACTGTTGATGCGCTACGTCGGACAGGTGGTCACCCGCCGCATGCTGTGCGAGCATTTGTGGGAAACCGACTGGGAAGGCGCTACCAATGTGATCGAGGTGCACATCAACCGCCTGCGCGGTAAGCTGGATAAGGGATATCCGGAGTCGGTGATCCAGACTGTGCGGGGCCGTGGATATGCGCTTCGAGCAACTTAAGCTGCTGTTCCGCTCCTTGAGATTTCGCTTAAGCGCGTGGAATACCGCCGCGGTGCTGCTGATCGTGGTCGTAACGCTCTTTGGCCTGCGCGAGTCGTTGCGCTATACGTTGCTGACCGAAAGCGACCAGTTGCTAAAGGACGACGCGTATGAAGTCGCATTGGCGATCGAGCGGTTTTATCCAGATCGCGACGAGATCGCCAACGAAATGGATCTCAAGGCGCGCGGCCATTCGGACCGCGGCTTGTTCTTGCAACTATTCGATGTGTCCGGATCCATGCTGATCTCGCGCGGCAAGCTGCCCGACCTGAGCCGCGTCCGCCTGCCGACTTCGGCCGAACCGGCCCTGGTGACCGTGGACGGCTATCGGGTCGTGCAGCGGGTGGTCAGCAAGGCCGGCATTCCCGCCTATACGGTTCGGGTAGGCGCGTCGCTGGCCAATGTTTCCGGCGAAATGGACGCGCTCACGCGGTTGATGCTGACCGCCGGCATCGTGATCCTCTTCGTGGCGCCGTTAAGCGGGTATTGGCTGGCCGGCCGCGCCACCCGCCCGCTGGCACGGATCATTTCCACGGCCGCACGGCTCCGCCCCAGCCATATGAACGAACGGCTGCCGATTCGCGGCACCGACGATGAGCTCGATCAACTGTCGTTGACGATCAACCGCTTTCTCGATTTGCTCGGCGACTATCTCGACCGCAATCGCGAGTTCGTCGCCAACGCGGCGCACGAGCTCCGCTCGCCGCTGGCGGCGCTGCAAAGCTCGGTCGAAGTGGCGCTCAACAGCGAACGATCCGTCGACGAGTACCAGGACTTGTTGGGCGAGATTACGGGCGAATGCGGGCAATTGCGCATCCTCGTCAACCAGTTGCTGCTCTTGGCCGAAACGGACGCCTCGACGCTGCCGCTCGAAATGCGCCCCATCGCCATCGACAAGCTCGTCGATCGCTGCATCGACATGTTTCGTGGCGCCGCCGAGGAGCGCGGCATCAGTCTCAGCGAGGTTGCGCCCCAGGACGTTTACGTGCTTGGCAACGCCGACCGGCTCCGACAGGTGGTCAACAACTTGATCGACAACAGCATCAAGTTCACGCCGCCTGGTGGGCGCGTTTCCGTCGTGTTGCACTCGGATTTCATCGCCAACCAGCTCACCATGACCGTGACCGACAACGGCAAAGGAATCACGCCCGACGACCTGCCACACGTCTTCGAGCGGTTTTATCGGGGCGACAAGTCCCGCCAACGCGAAGAATTGACGCACGGCAACGGACTGGGACTGAGCATCTGCCAGTCGATTGTCCACGCTCACGGCGGAACGATGCGGGTCGAGAGCGAAACCGGGCGCGGCGCCACGTTCACCGTGACGCTGCCACTGTGGATTGGAGCGCAGCCCGCCCCGGCCGATCTGGCCAGTGTCGCCCACTCCCGCTAACAGCTCGTTGAAGAGTTCAATAGACTGCGACTTCAACAGACTGTCGGGTCGCTGCTTTTGCTACCGCTGCCGCTTGTCAGCGGGCTTACCCGCCAGGTCTTGCGCCGGCGGCGAGCTCAGATAGCGAAACAAGTCCGCTATCTCTTCCAGGCTCAGTGTGTTCAGCAACCCGTCGGGCATGGCAGACACTTTGGTCCGCGTGGTCTGCTCGACGTCGGATCGGGGTACCACGACCTTCTCCCCGCTGATCTGCAGCACGGTGAGCGAATCGTCGCCCGTTGGAGCCACCATGCCGGTATAGGTCTTGCCGTCCTTGGTGACGATCGTTTGGCTGGCGTACTGGTCGGAGATTACCTGCGATGGGAATAGGATCGATTCGAGAATTTCCTTTTTCTGAAAGCGCTTGCTGATGTTGGTCAGATCCGGGCCGACCGTATCGCCGCGATCGCCAAAGCGGTGACACTTGACGCATTGGGCCTTCTCGAACAGCGCTGCGCCGCGGCTGGCCACGGCTTCATGGACCCGTGGTCCGCTGAGAAAGCTGAGCAGTTCCTGATGGGTCCATTGGCTCTGCTCGCTCTCCACCGGCAACTTCGGCTCGGGCAGTGACGGGTATTTCTCTACGAACCACTGCTGCCAGTGAGTCAGTGCCTGGTCCCAAGGCTCATCGCTTGGCCCCATCGTTTCGCCGGTCCATTTTTCCAACAGCGCCACCGCCCGGCGGCTGCCGTTTTGTCGCAACATCAAACCGCGGAGGATCACTTGTCGAAAGACTTCGGGATCGTCGCTGGTCTGGTCGACCGTGGCCAGCTTCATTAAGACCTCTTGCGCCGCCGCGCCTTCGACGATCGACAACGAGCGCACCAGGTAGTCCCAGTTCTCATCCTCGGGCCGCTGCGCCAGTCCGATCGCAATGGTCACGCGCCGGTCGGGCTCCTCGTCATAAAGCTCGCGCAGATAGGCCATCGATGCGGGCGTGCCACTGGCGCCCAGCACCGCGCAGATTCCGACGCGCAGCTTCTTGGCTGCCTCGGTGTCGAGTTTTTTCACTTGCCGATCGAGGTTGCAGATCTGTTCGAGGGTTTCATCGCTCGGCTTCTCGGGCAACTTGGCCAACACGCTCAAAGCAGAGCTCGGCCACTTGACGCCCTCGGCCAGCACTTGCTGACATTCGCGCTCGTCGAAGGTGGCGAAGAATTCACGGGCTGCGTTTTCGACGTATCCGGCAAAACTGTGCCCGCCTTCAATCGCGCGAGCCTCCTCATACGCCAGCAACACTTGCAGTTTGAGCGGCAGCGTCCAGCCCGTCTGGAGAAAGCGGGCGTGCATCACCAGGTGCATTTTCTCCACGCTCGGCAAGTCCCCGCGTAATTGCTCCACCAGGCGTTCGGCAAATGTGGGGTCCTGCAAGTACACCAACACGCGCACCAGTTCGCGATTGATGAGATGATCGCGCGAGGGATACTCTTCGGCAACTTGAGTGCGGAGCTCGGGAATGTCGTCGCCGGTGATCTCCCCCTCGATCAGCGCCAACTGCATGACGCGCAACAGATCGATGAACTCGGGGTCCGTCAAATAACCTTCCATCAACGCTCCGCTCTGCTTCAGCAGCCCGTCGATGGTCGGCCGGTCCACTTCGCCGTCACCCAGCAGAGCCGTGGCGCCGTTGACGAATGCCCGTGCGCGTTTCTCTTTCAGCACGTCGTCCGACCACTCTTCGTGCGGCAATTGCTGCAACGCGCGGCCGGCAGCCCAGGACACGTAACGGTCGGGAGAACTGAGCAGCGGCAGCAGCTTTTCGGGCGGCACGACGACGGCGCCGCGTTGAACGGCCTCGCAGGCGGCGCGCTGCACGGCTAAATCAGCATCGCCCAGCAGTTCGACGAGCCGTTCGTGCGATGCATCCTCCGCATTGATACCCATCAACCGCGCGCACTTGGCGCGCACGGCCGTCGCTCGGTCGCGCGACAACGTCACCAGCAGCTCGGCGTTCGGCTGGGGACCATACAGTTGCATTAGCTCGAGTGCCCGGACTCGCACGTGCGGCGGCGCTTTGGCGTCTTTTGCCACACCGTTCAGGTCCGTGTCCCACTTTTCGCCCAGTTGTTGCTTGACCAGAGCGACTTGCTGACGGCCCCAGGCACTTTGCAATTGCGGCTGATTGATCGCCGCGTTGATGCCGTTGCCGCGATTGGTCACTGCCGGCGGGACCTTGCCGTCCCACACGACGCGGTAGACCCCGCCTTCGGTGTCGCGACCGCCGGTGCAAAAATACAGCCACCCATCGGGGCCCACCGCAATGTCCGTGACGTTCAACGGCTGGCCTTCCACGAACACTTCGGCGGCGGCCCGATAGGTGGCGCCATGCTGCTTCGGGCGAATGCACAGGATACGGCCGCGCGACCAGTCGCACACGAACAGCGCGTCGTGATAGCGGCGCGGAAACATGACGTGGTTGTAGGCCTCGATACCGGCCGGCGAGCCGCGCCCCAGCTCGAGCGTGGGCGGCAAACTGTCGACGAAATAGTTCGGCCACTTCGACCAGCCGCTGCGCCAGCCGAACTCGGCTCCGGCGCTCACGTGCAAGAGCCGGGTCGGGCGATACCAGCTCATGCCCATATCCCACTCCATGTCGGAGTCGCAGGTAAATAAATCGCCCTGCGCGTTGAACGCCAGATCGTACGGGTTCTGCATTCCGCCGGCGAACAGTTCGACGGCGGTGCCGGCCGTGTCGGTGCGGATGATTGCGCCGCCCGGCGCCTTGATGCCCACGGCGTGTCCGCTGGCGTCTTCATAGCGCGGCGTGACCAGGTCGCCTTCATAAAAGTCGTGATAGGGGCTCGAGTCGGCGAATTGCTCGGCGATCTGCGAAAAGTTGCCCACGATCATATACAGCAGCCCGTCGGGCCCGAGCGCCAGCGCGTGGGGACCATGCTCGCGAATCTCGCCCGGGAACTTCAGCACGACGTCGGTGCGGTCGATCCGGCCGTCGTGGTCCTCATCGGCCAGACAATACAAGCCCGGCCCTTGTGGACCTTCACCAACGGCAAACACTTTGCCGCTAATCGGCAACAAGCCCTGGCAGTTCTTCATCGTATCGCAGTACGAGGCGACCGAATCGACCAGACCGTCCTTGTCGTCATCGCGAATGACGACCAGCGGTCCATTCTCGCGCGAAGCGATCAATTGTCCGAATTCGTCAAATGCCATGCAGATTAGCGAACCGGTATCCTTCGGATCGACGACCCATTCGACGTGGAACTCGGGCGTCACCCGAAAGCGGCCTTCGGCGCCGGCCACGGTTACTTCGTTGCCCCACGGCAGCGTGGCGCCCATCGCTCCGAAGCTGCGGGCGGCGAGCCACTGAGCATCGGCAAACCGCGACTTCTGCCACTGTGGAAACTCCTTGAGCGCCGTTTTCCAAGTGTCGTTGGTGGAATGCTCGACGTGGGTGTTGCCTTTTTCCTTGACGGCCACCCGCGCCACCAGGCCCGCCGAATTGCCTTCGCTGTTTTCGGCCTTGACCGCGACGGTGTTTTGCCCGATTTCGAGGTACTTGGTAATGTCGTACTCGTCGAGCACCTTCCAGTTCTTGCCGCCGCCGACGTGTCGACCGTTGACGTACAGCTCATAGCTGTCGTCGCAAGCGATTTGAATCAGCCCGTGCTCCGGCGCGCCCAAGGGAAATGACTTGCGAAAGTAACAAGTGCCCGCGGGAGCCGCTTCCTTCTCGTAGGCAGGCGACCAGATCCACTCCGCTTCCCGCGCCGAGGCCGACTCGGCGCAAAGCGCGCAGCCGAACGCGGCAAGCAGACTCAACCCCAGCGCGACGACACGCGCGACGGCGCTTGACCGCGCCTTGGAGAGCTTTCGCATGGCAATCCTCAAATCGCAGGAAACGAGGTAGTGGCCGCTCGTGAAATACTCCTAGTGATTCCGGCTGCGTGCACCCGGAACGTCAAACAAGGGGCCATAGAGTAGCGAGACAGCGCAAACCACTCAACAGAGGTTTGGCAGACGCGGCAAGCTGATGGGCGGGTGCTGGCGCCCGCCTGCTGGCAGGTATGCACGCGTTAGAATCGCAGCGGCCGCTGCGGAGAATCTGCCCGGCGGCCCAGGCGTGCTGGCGGATCGCGATTACATTCGGCGCCGCGACCGCGGTTCGCGCTGCCGCACGGCGATGGGAGACGCCGGCTCGAGCAGCTCGCCAATCATGCCCTGGGCATCGCTGGCGTTGGCCGTCAGCCGCGTCATCCACAGCGATTGAAACATGCCGGTCGAGTCGAACAGCTCGCCGGGAAAGCATCCCAGGATGCTGGCGGTGATGCGCGCGTTGGCATCTGGATTGGCCGCCACGGCGGACATGCCGGTGTGAAAGGCGTTGCGCATCGACACCAGCGTCAGCCGCCAGGCTTGCCGCGCGCGGGCGTCGCCGCGGTGGCGCGCCAGGTCGAGCTCGAAGTCTTCGGCTCGTTCGACTTCGACCGCAAACTCGCGCACGTCACACAGGTGCAACAGCCCCCCGATCAGCACGTCGATCCATCGCTCCGCCCGGCGACGAAGGCGATTGACGGCC
>JBBDYK010000248.1:0-10115 GCA_040901665.1 Pirellulales bacterium
GGGGTCATTTCTAATGGTGCCTTCCAAGGGGACATTTCTAATGGTGGACAACACCGGTGGAATAGCCGGGCCTGCCGCTCGCTGGCCGCCGACACTACACTTAGGGCTTCGCTTCGCAGACGCCCTCCGCAATTATCAATTACAAACCGCTAACCACGAACAACGCTCCACCGTGATCATCATCCTCAAATCAGGCTGCACCGACGAACAAGTAGACCACGTGGTCAAGCGCGTGGAAGCGCTGGGATTGAAGGCCCATCTGAGCCGGGGCACCTATCGCACGATCATTGGCGTCATTGGCGACGAGTCGCAATACCAGCCCGAGCAGTTTCAAGTGTTGCCGGGCGTGGTGGAAGTGATTCGCGTGCTGCCGCCGTACAAGCTGGCCAGCATCGACGCGCATCCGCAACCCAGCGTGGTTGACGTGGGAAGCGTGAAAATCGGCGGCGGGAACCTGGGCATGATCGCCGGGCCGTGTTCGGTCGAGAGTCCCGACCGGATGGACGCCATTGCCGGGGCCGTGCGGGCCGCCGGCGCCAATATTCTGCGAGGCGGGGCTTACAAGCCGCGCACCAGTCCCTATGCCTATCAGGGCATGGGCGAAGAGGGATTGAAGATCCTGCGCGAAGTGGGCGACAAGCACGGGCTGCCCATCGTAACCGAAGTGATGGACCCGCGCCGCGTCGAAGTGGTCGACCGCTACACCGACATGATTCAAATCGGCGCGCGCAACATGCAGAACTTCGTGCTGCTGACCGAAGTGGGGCAGACTCGCAAGCCCGTGCTCTTGAAGCGTGGCATGAGCGCCACGATCGTCGATTTGCTGATGAGCGCCGAGTACATCCTTTCGCAGGGAAACTCGAACGTCGTGTTGTGCGAGCGGGGCATCAAGGGCTTCGACACCATGACCCGCAACCTGTTCGACGTGGCGGCGGTGCCGCTTTGCAAGACGCTCTCGCACTTGCCGATCATCGTCGATCCCAGCCATGCCACGGGCCGGCCCGACTTGATTCCGGCCTGCGCCTTGGCGGGCGTGGCGGCCGGCGCCGACGGCGTGCATATCGAAGTTCACAATTGCCCGGAAGAGGCGCTTTCCGACGGTGCCCAGGCACTGCTGCCCGATCAGTACGCCGCGCTCGCGAAGCAAATTCGCGCCCTGGCCGAAGTGTTGGGCAAAACGATTTCTCCCGCGCGGGCGGCGCGATAACACGGAAGGAAGGGCTGTGAAACGGATCGGTCCGCAAGACCGGCCGCGACACGCCACCGGCACGACGGATGCCGGCTCGAAGGCAAGCGACCGCAACTCATTCTGCTCCCCCATTACCCCGCGCGAGTGTGTAATCCATGAGACGTCCGTTCATTGCCGGCAACTGGAAGATGAATCTCAATCGGGACGAGGCGGTGGCGCTGGCCACGGCCGTGGCTGCCGGAATGGCCGGCTTCGATGGCGTCGACGTGGCCGTATGCCCGCCCAACGTTTACTTGGACGCCGTGAGCCAGGTCGTGTCGGGCACGCGTCTGGGGCTGGGCGCCCAGAACGTGTACTTCGAGCCTGATGGCGCCTTCACCGGCGAGACGAGCGCCGCCATGCTCAACGACCTGGGCTGCCAATATGTGATCCTGGGGCACAGTGAGCGCCGCCATATTCTGGGCGAGACCAACGCCAACGTGAACAAGAAGGTCAAGGTGGCGCTGGCTGCCGGCTTGACACCCATCGTGTGCGTCGGCGAGTTGTTGAGCGAGCGCGAGGCCGGGCAAACCGCCGCCGTGATCGAAGGCCAGTTCGATGGTTCGTTGGCCGGGCTGTCGGCCGAGCAGATGGCCGCGGTGGTGCTGGCGTACGAGCCGGTTTGGGCCATCGGCACGGGCAAGGTAGCCACGCCCGAGCAGGCCGAAGCGGTCCATATGGACCTTCGCAATCTGTTGGCACGTCGCTACAATACCGCAGTCGCCGAGGGCGTCCGCATTCAGTATGGCGGCAGCGTCAAGGCCAGCAACGCGGCCGAACTTTTGGCCCAGCCGAACGTGGACGGCGCGCTGGTGGGGGGTGCAAGTCTCCAGGCGGACGAGTTTCTCGGGATTGTGGCGGCCGCCGGTCGCCGATAACGACGCGATTCTAGACCGGCAGGCCACCTGGCGCATCTTGCCGACGGAGTGAATGATGATAAACGGTCTATTGATGGTGCTGTTGTTCGTGACCTCGGTTTTTTTGATCCTGCTGGTGCTGATCCAGCGTGGTCGCGGCGGCGGTCTGGCCGGTGCCTTTGGCGGCATGGGAGGCCAGAGCGCCTTCGGGACCAAGGCGGGTGACTTGTTCACGCGCATTACGATCTTCACTGCCGCATTTTGGATCATTCTGTGCGCATTTTCGGTCAAGTGGTTCAGCACCGGAAGCAGCGCAATCATCGACACGAGTCTGGGAAAGAACGCGGCTAGCGCACCGGCCCAACCAGGCGCCGCCACCGGCAAGCAGGCCGAGCCGACAGGTCCAGGCGCGAGCGGGCCAGCGACAGCGCCGGCCGCGTCGGCGGACGACGCCAAGGGCAGCGAGCCGTCGGCCGAAACGAAGGCGGTCCCCGCTACGACGGAAAGTGCTGCACCGGCGACAGTCGAGACTGCGCCGCCTGCGGCTGACGCGCCTCAAAAGGACGAGTGATTCGGTCATAGTCGCGCCTGCCCACTGGCAAACAACGAGGAGAATCGCCGCGGTGTTGCTGAGCATGACCGGCTTTGGAGAAGCGCACCGCAAGGATGCCTCGCTGTCCGTCGCGGCCGAAGTACGCACGATCAACAGCCGGTACTTCAAGCTGGTCGTCCGTTGCGGCGAAGGCTATTCGGCCTTCGAGCCGTTGGTCGAATCGCTGGTGCGCCAGCACATCAAGCGCGGCACCGTGCAGGTGTCGATGCGAGTCGACCGGGCGCAAGCCAGCGAATACCTGCTCCGCCCCGATGTCCTGGGCGGCTACGTCCAGCAATTGGAGCAGCTCTCCAAAAAATGGAAATTGGATCGACCGGTCGCGATCGAGGCCTTGTTGGCGTTGCCGGGCGTGGTCGATTCGAACGCGCGCGAGCCGGTCGACGTGGCGGCGGAGTGGCCGTTGGCCCGCGACACGCTGGAAGAGGCCATGCAGCGGATGGCCCAGATGCGAACCGACGAGGGCCGGGCGATGTCGGCCGACCTGGCGGGCAATGCCGCCGCGATCGCCCAGGACCTCGACGCCATCGAAGTTCGCGCTCCGCTGGTGGCCGATGGCTATCGGGTCCGACTCACCGAGCGCCTCACCAAGACGCTGGCCGAATACGAAATCACGCTGCAGCCGGGCGACCTGATTCGCGAGATCAGCATTTATGCCGAGCGCAGCGACATCTCGGAAGAGATCGTGCGCCTGCGCAGCCACCTGGAGCAATTTGCCGCCACGTTGGAATTGGCGGAGAGCGCGGGCCGAAAGCTCGAGTTTCTCACGCAGGAAATGTTTCGCGAGACGAACACCATCGGCTCGAAGTCCAACGACGTGGAGATTTCTCGGCACGTCATCGAAATCAAGGCGGCGATCGAGCGGATTCGCGAGATGATCCAGAACGTGGAGTAGGGCAAGGTTCGGGCCCCGGGGCGGCCGGTTTGACGAACGCCCCGCAAGCCCTGCTCATTGCGACGATGAACTCAACCAGCCGCGGCAAATTGATCGTCATTTCGGGGCCTTCGGGCGCCGGAAAAACGACGCTGCTGGCACGGCTATTGGCCCGCTTCCCCCAGCTCACGCCGAGCATTTCGGCTACTACGCGGCCGCCGCGGCCGGGCGAACGTGACGGCGTGGACTATCATTTTCTGACCGCCGAGGAGTTTTCCAGGCGGCAGCTAGCCGGCGAGTTTCTGGAATGCTGCGAGGTTTTTGGCCGGGGATACTGGTATGGCACCCTGCGGAGCGAGGTGTCCCCTAGTCTCGCGACGGGTAAGTCGGTAGTCTTAGAGATTGACGTGCAAGGCACGATGGCGGTGCTTGCTGCCTATCCCGATGCGATCACGATCTTTGTCCGCCCAGGAGACGCTGCCGAGTTGGAGCGCCGCCTGCGCGGCCGCGGCACCGACAGCGAAGAGGCGATAACCCGCCGCTTGGCAGTCGCTCGCCGCGAACTGGCGCGCGCGGGCGAGTACCGATATCAGGTCGTCAACGACAACATCGACCGAGCCGTCCAAGAGATTTTCGAGATTCTGACAGCCCACGAGGTATAAACCTATGATCGATGACTTGCGTGAAGAGGCGATCGTCAACAAGGTGGGCGGACGCTTCAAGCTGTCGACGCTTATCCAGAAGCGGCTGGTCGCTTTGAACGCCGGCAGTCGGCCACTGGTCGACCTGCAAACCGATGACAAGCTGGCCATCGTGATCCAAGAGATCATCCAGGACAAGATTTATCTCGACTCTTCCAAGCAATTGCAGATGACCGGCGAAGAAGCCGGCGGCGGTCCTCCGGAACTCGACCTGGCCAATCTATGATCGCGCGCGAGGTGATCGTCGGCATCAGCGGCGGCATCGCGGCCTATAAGACCGCTGGGCTGGTCAGTCAACTCGTTCAGGCCGGCGCCGGTGTTTCGGTGGTGCTGACCGCCAGTGCGCGGGAGTTCATCGGCCCCGCCACGTTTGCGGCGCTTACCGGTCGGCCGGTCTACGAACACGTGTTCGACAACCAGCGCCTTCCGCTGGGCGCGCACATCGAACTGGCCGAGCGCGCCAACCTGTTGTGCATTGCGCCGGCCACCGCCAACGTGCTGGCCAAAGCGGCCCAGGGCATGGCCGACGACTTGTTGAGCACGCTGTTGTTGAGCTTCACGGGGCCCGTGCTGATGGCGCCGGCCATGAACTGCGAGATGTGGGACAAACCCTCGGTGCAGCGCAACGTGGCGCAACTTCGCCAGGACGGCGTGCACTTCGTCGATCCAGAGGAAGGCTGGCTCAGTTGTCGCACGCGAGGCATCGGCCGCATGGCCGCCCCGGAAAAGATCCTCGCGGCGATCGAGCAACTGCTGGACAAGCCACGCGTGGCGTAACTGTATCACTCGGCTGCCGCTTGCTGCTCGGCAGTGCGGACCGATCATCTGGCAAGTGCAGACGTGGCACGCATTCTGATTACTTCCGGGCCGACGCGGCAGTACATCGATCCGGTGCGCTATTTGACCAACGCCTCGAGCGGGCGGATGGGCAAGGCGCTGGCCGAAGCGGCATTGGCGCGCGGACACGAGGTCGTGATCGTCAGCGGACCGGTGGATGTCGTGTATCCTGCCGCCGCCGAAGTGATTCCCGTCGTGTCGACCGAAGACATGCTGGCCGCGTGCCAACGGGTGTTTCCCGAGTGCGACGGCCTGATTGGCGTGGCGGCCCCCAGCGACTATCGGCCCCTGAAGGTTGAGACCAGCAAGATCGCCAAGACGGGCGAGCCCCTGGTGCTGCATTTGGAGGAGACTGCCGACGTGGTGGCCACGCTGGGCGCCGCCAAGGGCAAGCAATGGCTGGTCGGCTTCGCGCTGGAGACCGAAGATCACCGCTTGCGCGCGCTGGCCAAAGCGGAAAAAAAGGCGTGCGACCTGATGGTTCTCAACGGTCCCGAAGCGATGCACTCGCTGGAGAACCACGTGGAAATCTTGGATCGCCAAGGCAACGTGCTCAGCACGCTGGCCGGTCCAAAAGAGGAAGTCGCGCGGGGTATCTTCGCGGTGATCGAGGAACGGCTGGTGGCCAAGTAAGAGCCTGCGGAAAAAACGGCCGCCCAGACGGGGGCAGTCCCCGACGTTTTGTCCCCACGTTCAAACTCCGCGTTCTACGATTGACGCGCCACTTGCAACGCCTGCTCACTCGCAGGTTTGATGGCTTCCAGTTGAGCGATTGCAGCGCGTTGTTCTGCCGTGAAGCGACAAAGCTCCTCCGGCGCCAGGCTGGTAAACCCGCGGACGAGCAGCTCGAAGAGCAGGTCGGCGGGAATGCGCTCTCGTTCGTCGGTTTCCAGGTCGATTAGCTCCATCACCGCCAGATGCGCCAGGTGCAGCGGCCGCAATCGATCGCGGTCTTGCCGGCCGAGTAGCAGGCGGCCGGTCAACGCCAGGGCGAACAGTTGATCGGCCGAAAGCTGATCTCGGTCGGAAGGCGATAGGTCGGCTCCTTCGGCGGCCCGGCGATAGTGTTGGCTCGCGGTGAACGTCGCGTGTGACATATTTGCCCCTTTGTGTTGTGCGGACTGGATGGTTTCCGGCCAGCCTGAAAGCGAATGGACCAGCATTGCTCCCGCTCCGCCCAACTTATTGCCAAACACCGGCGCGAAAACACCTCCTCGACGCCCCGTCGACGTCGGCGCGGATGTCGGCGCGGATGTTGGCAATCGTTCGTAGCATTTCTGATGCCGATGACCGTATTGGCGAATTTGATAAATCGTCAAATAATTCATGTCCGGTTTTCGTTGTTTCGGCAGCCGCACCGTCTGCCGCATTTGGAACTTGCTGCCGGCACTTGGAGTCGTGTGTTTGAAGTGCGGCTGGCAAAACGTTAGTCTGCTGCAAGTGCCCGAGGGCCGATTGGTCGGTCGACTCGCTCGCTCGCAAGTGCAAGAACACGACGGCCGGCGGCGGCGTGACCACGTCCGGTCCGCGCGGGTGCCAGAACCGCGCCCACGCTTCGGCAGGAGAACTCCCATGAATTCGACCAAGACCAATCATTCGTCCGCCATACCATGTCTGCGTTATCGCGATGCTCCGGCGGCGATCCGCTGGCTGTGCCAGGCTTTTGGATTCGAAGAGCAAACGGTCGTCCCCAATGCCGACGGATCGATCGCCCATGCTCAGCTTCGACTGGGCGGCGGCATGATCATGCTGGGCTCGGTTCACGAGAACGCCTATGGGCAACTCATCAAGCAGCCGGACGAGATCGGCGGCCTGGAGACGCAATCGGCGTACCTGGTAGTTGCCGATGCGGACGCGGTTTATGCCCGGGTGACGCGGGCCGGAGGCCAGATCGTGCTCGACATCAAGGACGAAGACTACGGTGGACGCGGCTTCACGTGCCGCGACCTGGAAGGTCACCTGTGGAGCGTCGGCACCTACGACCCGTGGGCCTCGTAGCAACAAAGCCGTTTCCCGCGTCATGACATTGGACCGCTGCCGGCATTGCCTGGATCCGCGGGGAGCGATTGCAATGATTGTGCCGGCTCGGCGTACTATGCGGCCGTAACCGGTGCGGCGACGCGCTTGGCAGCTTCGATTCATTCCCCGCACTGTTGTCCATCGAGCCCCCCGCGTCGATTCGAGCGAGCTAGAGTCTTGAGGGCAGCGAGTGGGATGCAATAGCAGCCATCAATGGATCGCAGCCCTATGGCCACCGAAATAGCTAACGAACAGTCACCCGCAAATGCTCTGTTCGAACTCGTGGTCGACGCAGAGCGCGAGCTCAAGCAAGCCGAAGAGCGACGAGCCACCCCGCGGTTTCCGTTCTTTCGGCCGGTGTGGGTGCGAGTTGCCGGCGGCGAGCGACGCCACGCCTTCAGTCGCGAAATCAGCGCTGACGGAGCCGGCCTGATGCACGGCTATCCGCTGGAGCCGGGCGAGGTCGAGTTGAGCATCGTGTCGCGCGCGGGCTTTCTGGTCAACGTCGTGACGCGAATCGAATGGTGCCGCTCGTGTGGCGACGACTGGTACATCAGCGGCGGTCGGTTTCTGCGACTGGGCGGCATTGGCGAATAGCCGCCGCGACACTGGCTTGCAGCTCGCTGGCGCGAGTTTGCTTTGCCCTACTCCGGACGTCCGGTGGGAAGCGGCACGTCGCGAAACGTGAGCTCCACGTTGCGGCGCGAGCGGAGCCGCGGATAGTGCAGCTTGATGAGCTTCGGCTCGCTGTCGGGCGATTCGCCGGACAACGTCAGCTTGAGTTGCACGCCGCCATCGGACAGCGAAGGCGATTGACTTTGCACGCGAAACTTTCGCCCATCGGCATCCAGCACGTCGACCGAATACTCCTGAAAGATGACCTCGCGCGGATCGGGCATCGACAAGTCGCGCGTGACGTTGAGCGTCAGGGAAATTTTCGCGGCCGGTCCCCGTTCGACTGAGACGACGGTCGCCGCGACATCGTCCTGCGCGAACGTCCGTTTGGATTCGAAATCGTCAATTTCGAGCACGGCCGGCTCGCCCACGGCGATCAGCCCCCAGCGCACCGTGAACACGGCAAACGACTTGGCGGTGATCGGCACCGGGTTGAGTTTCAGGTTGGCGGTCACTTGCCGCAGTCCGCGCGTGGTGGCGTTCCAGGCACTGCCCGAAGGCTGCGCCGGCGAGCAGACCACGTGGTTGTCGGTCACTGCTTCGACCAGTTCCGGCTGGCTGGCATAGCCGACGATTTGAAAGCGATCCTCCCAACCGAACTTCAGGTTCACTTGAAAGCTGTGCGTAAGCTCGGCCCGCTGCTCCTCGTACTTGAGTTCCTCGATGAACACGCGCCGCGCTTCGGTGATTTCACCGCGGACGGGGCCGCCATAGGCGCGGGGGTATCGGGGCGGAGCGCCCGCGCTGACCACGATGCCGGGAGTGTGCATGTCGTAGTGCGGCCGAATGCGGTTGCCGGCGCGATCACAGATCTGGTCGACGGCTTGCCAGTAGTCCATCGGCCCGACGTCGGCGTCGAGCTTGCCGTCGGCGAAGTTGCCATAAGGATCGCCGATGTGGATGTGATTGCCGCTCTGCCGGGCCAGAGCCGCCAGGGCCTGCGAAGCCGTGGCGCCCTCGGCAGCAAACTCGACCCGTGAGGCACGCCACAATTGATCCACCTTCAGGTCGTCCAGCAGACGCCCGGCCCGCAGCCGCACTTCCAGGTCTTCGTGCTCGAGCGCTTGTTCGAGTTGCTCGCGGGTTTCCTCGCCAAACTCGGAGAGTCGCGCGTTGGCACGCTCGCGCGTTGCGTATTCCGGCGCCCCTAGCTCGCGAATGAGCCGGGCCACGCGGGGCTCGGCGGGGCTGGGGGGAGCGTCGTCCGCCCTGACGTGCGAACCCATGGCCACGAGCAAGAGAAACAGACAGGCCGACGCGTTGGCGCGGCCGCAAGTCGGGCCCTGCGTTCCATCCATGGAACTTCTCCCACGTTCGAATCGCGCTAGTTTTGGAGGCCGCGTGGCATCCTGCCTGGGCTGGTAGCGTGTGGGCATGGGCAAGAGACGGCGCGGTGTGTATTCTAGGCCAGAACACGCCCGCGCCGTCTTTTGGCGTCGGTACGTTAGGCGAAGTTGACAAGCGCGGTCAACACGAGATCCGACCTCGGTGATATCACGATGCAGCAAGTAGGCGACGATAGCTTGGACTGTTTGAGCGTGGGCATCCTGGTGGCGGACCACCTCTGCGACCCGATCGACCATTTTCCGGCGGCGGGCGAATTGGTGATTTCGCCCCGCCTGCCGCTGGCCATCGGCGGCTGCGCCTCGAACGTGGCTATCGACTTGGCTCGATTGGGAGTCGGCGTTGGCGTGGTGGGCTGCGTCGGCCAGGATTATTTCGGCCGGTTCGTGATCGACTCGTTGGCCGCGGCCGGTGTCGATGCACGGGGCATTCGCACCCTGGCCGATGCGGATACCTCGGGCACGCTGATCATCAACGTGCGGGGCGAGGACCGGCGATTCATCCACACACCGGGGGCCAATGCCCGACTTGAAGTCGCCGATATTCCGCTGGATCGCGTCCGCCGGGCCAAGGTGCTCTACGTGGGCGGATACTTGCTGATGCCGGCGCTTGAAGGAGAGCCGCTGGCCTCGCTGTTTCGCCAGGCGCGCGCCGCGGGCGTCACCACCGTGCTCGACATCGTCATGCCCGGTCCGGGCGACCATTTTGCCAAGCTGGCGCCCGTGCTGCCCCAGACGGATCTGTTCATGCCCAATTGCGACGAGGCGGCGCTGCTGACCGGATTGAGAGACCCGGTGGCGCAGGCCGAGCGTTTCGTCGCCGCAGGGGCAGGCGCCGCCGTGATCACGTGTGGCGAAGCAGGGAGCGTGCTGGTTTCCGGCTCGACACGGTTACGCGCAGGCGCGCATATCATGGAATACCAGGGAGCCACCGGCGCCGGCGACGCGTTCGTTGCCGGAGCGATCGCCGG
>JBBDYK010000248.1:10125-20415 GCA_040901665.1 Pirellulales bacterium
CGCCGGCTTGCTGGCCGGCGAGGACCTGGTCGGGGCCCTGCGCTGGGGCAGCGCCGTGGGCGCCAGTTGCGTACGCTCGATCAGCGCAACTGACAGCGTCTTCACCCGGGTCGAGGCTCAGCGGTTCATGCGCGAGCACCCGCTGGCCATGGAATCCCTCTGACCGACACGATCGTCGTGATCCGGGGACGCCATGAGGGGATTGCACCAACTGCGCGTGCGTCCTGCCATCTTGCGCGAGGATGCCAGAATTGCCGGCCGCCCGGTCCACCCGTGTGCTAGGTTTGCAATAACGCCAAAAAAGTTTCGCACACCAGGTCCAGGGACACCGGGCGGCGTTTCGCGGCGCGGCCCACGGCCTTACCAGGATCGAGCGGGATGAGGAGCAAGCAGTGCAACGCCTCGCCCAGACACTACGCCAGCTCCTTCGCTCGGAGGAGGGACTGTCGACTTCCGAGTATGCGGTCATGCTGGCGCTGATCGCCTGCTTGTGCATGGGCCCGATCCAGACGCTGGGATGCCAGGCCAATCGCTCGTTCCGGAACACCTCCAATTCGATTGCAGGGCAATAACGGCAACGGCGCCGGCCCCTCTTCAAGACGGTCGATGGTCACATGCAATGGCTGGCGGCGGTTTTCTCGGTAGGGAGTGCCCGGAGAATTCGTTGCACGCGGGCGAGTTGACACTCACGGGCGGTAGACGTATGCTTGATCGCTTGATGTCCTAGTTTTCAGATCGAGAAAACCGATGTCCGCTTGTTCCGTTCGCACCGCTAATCAGACGTCCGCCGCTTGCGGCGCGATCGTGATTATTATCCCGGAGGTGCGGCCGTAAGGGCGGACCGGTGACACACACCGATTCAAAACCAGCCCTGGGGCCGCGAGGCTCCGGGGTTTTTTTGTTGAGTGACATTCCAAGTTTCAGCGGCTCGGCGATCGCATGCCGACCAACCGGGTACACTAACCAGGGCCCGCTGCGAGCGCGGCCCCCAACACGTTCGATGGGAACTCCAGCCATGCGGCGCATACAGATCTACGACACGACTCTGCGAGATGGCAGCCAGGGCGAGGGCGTCAACTTTTCGCTTCAGGACAAGCTGCTGATCACCCAACGCCTCGACAGCCTGGGCTTCGACTACATCGAAGGCGGCTTTCCGGCGTCGAACGAGAAGGACGCCCAGTATTTCCAGCGCGTGGCGGCCTTGGAACTGCGGCACATCAAGGTCTGCGCATTTGGCATGACACGCCGCCGCGGCGTGCGCGCCCAGGACGATCCCGGCTTGCGCGCCTTGTTGGCGGCCGAAACACCCGTCATCACGCTGGTCGGCAAGACTTCCGACTTTCACGTCAAGGAAGTACTGCAAACCACGCTCGAAGAAAATCTGGCCATGATCGCCGACAGCGTGCGGCATTTGCGTGACAGCGACCGCGACGTGATCTACGACGCCGAGCACTTTTTCGACGGCTGGAAGTCGAATCCCGAGTATGCGCTGGCCACCGTCCGCGCCGCGGCCGAAGCCGGCGCGGGACTGATCGTCATGTGCGACACCAACGGCGGCACCATGCCCGAGGAAATCGCCGAGCTGACGCGCGAAGTAATCTCCAAACTTAGCGTGCCGGTCGGCATCCATTGCCATAATGATTGTGAGTTGGCGGTGGCCAATTCGTTGGCGGCCGTCGATGCCGGCGCGGTGCAAGTGCAGGGGACGATCAACGGCCTGGGCGAGCGCTGCGGCAACGTCGATTTGATCTCGGTGATCGCCAACCTGGCGGTGAAAAAGAAAGGCTACAGCGTGCTGGTGCCCGAGAGCATCGGGCACCTGACCGAGTTGTCGCGGTTCGTCTATGAGACGGCCAACCTGCGGATGCCGACCGGCCAACCATTCGTCGGGCAAAGCGCTTTTGCGCACAAAGGCGGCATGCACGTTCACGCCGTGGCCCGCGCCAGCGCCAGCTATGAACACATCGCTCCAGAGGTGGTCGGCAACGCCCGCCGCGTGCTGGTGAGCGAGCTGTCGGGCCGCTCGAACATCAAGGCCGTGGTTGGCGACAAGGCAACGGCCGACAACACCAAGCTGATGGACCAGGTGCTCGCGCGCGTGGTCGAGCTTGAAAGCCAGGGCTACCAGTTCGAGGCGGCGCAGGGATCGTTCGACCTGCTAGTCAAAAAGTGCGCGGGCACCTATCGGCCGCACTTCGAGCGACAAAACTTTCACGTGAACGTCGAGGCCGATCAGCACGGCACGCTGGTGACCGAAGCCACGGTGAAGCTGCGCATCGGCGACACCATCCGCCACGAAGTGGCCGAGGGGGACGGCCCGGTCAACGCGCTCGACGCCGCGCTGCGCAAGGCACTGGATCATCATTTTCCGAACCTGGCCGAGATGCACCTTGTCGACTACAAGGTGCGGGTCATCAACTCCGAGGCCGGCACGGCCGCGGGCGTGCGCGTGGTGATCGAAAGCCGCGACGACGGCGAAGTGTGGGGCACCGTGGGCGTGAGCGAGAACGTGATCGAAGCCAGTTGGCAGGCCCTGGTCGACAGCTTCGAGTTCAAACTCTGCAAGGATGAAGCCGCGCAATCCGGCAAAACCGGCTCAAAAGAGGCTGCCGTAGCTCGCTAGATGTCGCCGCAATGGCCTTCAATCGTGCCACGGGTGGCAAAGGCTACCCGTGCCCGACGGGCTGAGATACTCACAAAGGTGCAGCCAATAGCGAGTTTCACCCGCCCCGGCTGCGAACTTGCCTTTAGCGCCACGGGTCAGAGCGGTAAAATCGTCGTTTCGCGACGGCGAGCCGCGTTCGGTTCCGTCGCGTCGAGTTTTGCAATCCTCCCAACTGTCAGACAAACCATCGCATGACCACGCCGCTGGCCGCTCAGGAACTGCCCAAGCAATACGATCACCAGGGGGCGCAAGATCGCTGGTATAAGTTCTGGAAGGAGCGCGGCTATTTTCATAGCGAGCCAGATCCCGAGCGCAGGCCCTACACGATTGTCATTCCGCCGCCCAATGTCACCGGCGCGCTGCACCTGGGTCATGCGCTCAACAACTCGCTGCAAGACATTCTGATTCGTTGGCGCCGGATGCAGGGTTACAACGCGCTGTGGATGCCCGGCACCGATCACGCCGGCATCGCCACACAAGCCGTGGTCGAACGCCGGCTGTTCGAAGAGGAAAAGAAAACGCGGCACGATCTGGGGCGCCAGGCACTGGTGGAGCGCATCTGGGCGTGGAAGCAGGAATATGAAGGCCGCATTCTGGGGCAGCTTGCACGGTTGGGATGCAGTTGCGACTGGGAGCGGACGCGATTCACGCTCGACGACACGTGCGCGCGGGCCGTACGACACACGTTCTTCGGTCTGTTCAAAGAGCGGCTGATCTATCGCGGCAAGCGGCTGGTCAATTGGGACACGCACTTGCAAACGGCGGTGAGCGACGACGAAGTGTTCCACGAAGCCGTGGCCGGGCACTTCTATCACCTGCGCTATCCGATCGTCAATCCGCAGCCGGGCGAGCCGGAGTTTGTCTGCATCGCCACCACGCGTCCGGAAACCATGTTGGGCGATACGGCCGTGGCGGTGCATCCCGACCCGGACGGCGCGTTGGACAAGGCCGAAGTTGAGCTGCAGCGGAAGCTCGCCGAGACGCCGGCCAAGGAAAAAGCCGCGGCGCAAGCGCAGCTCGACGCTTTACGCGAGCGCCGGCAAACGCATCTGCCGCTGTTGCGCCAATTGCGCGACATGGCGCTGGCCGGGCGCAAAGTGCGATTGCCGCTGTTGGAGCGCGAGATTCGCCTGGTGGCCGACGAGTGGGCCAAGCCCGAGCTGGGTAGCGGCTGCGTCAAGATCACGCCGGCCCACGACCCCAACGACTATGAAGTGGCCGGGCGGCAAAAGCTGCCACTGATCAACATCTTGAATCCCGACGGCACGCTCAACGAGAACGCGGGCCCGTATCAGGGATTGAACGTCAAGCAAGCTCGTCAGCGTGTCGTGACCGATCTCGAAAGTCTCGGTCTGGTGGATCAGATCGAGGATCGCGAAATCGATCTGGCGCACTCCGACCGCTCGAAGACGCCCATCGAGCCTTACCTGGCCGATCAATGGTTCGTGAAGATGGATCGGCTGGCGCAGTCGGCGATGGACGCGGTGAGCGACGGTCGGGTGAAGATCGTGCCGCCGCGGTATGCCCGTGGGTATCTCGACTGGCTGAGCGAGAAACGCGATTGGCCGGTGAGCCGGCAACTGTGGTGGGGCCACCAGATTCCGATCTGGTACGCGCCGACCGCCGGCGAAGCCGACTTGCAAAAGGCGTTCGCCGGTCGCGACGATGTCGTCTGGCAGCGCGACGAGCAAGGCCAATGGCTTATCTGCGCGCAGGAGGTCGAATTGTCCGAGGACGCGATAGCCGGCCACAAGCTTACGCGCGAGGTCGACGTGCTCGACACGTGGTTCAGTTCCGCGCTGTGGCCGCACTCCACGTTGGGTTGGCCCGAGAAGACGCCGGAACTTGAGTACTACTATCCCACCAGCACGCTGGTGACCAATCGCGACATCATCACGCTGTGGGTGGCGCGGATGGTGCTCACCGGATTGTTCAACGTGGGAGACGTGCCGTTTCGCGAGGTTTATATCCATCCGAAGATTCTGGACGGCTACGGCGAGGGTATGTCGAAATCGAAGGGCAACGGCGTGGATCCGCTGGACGTCATCGACAGTGTCGGTGCAGATTCGCTGCGCTTTAGCCTGGCGTATCTCACCACCGAGACGCAGGACGTGCGGATGCCGGTGGAGTTCGAATGCCCGCACTGTCAGGCGCACATCGAACAGACGAAGAAGAACCGTGTGCTGGCGCGCATCGAGTGCAAGAAGTGCGGCCAGCCGTTCTCCACGCAATGGGCGCGCACGCCCGAGGACTTGGCGCTCCAGCGCGGCGCCGTGGTGAGCGAGCGCTTCGACTTGGGCCGCAACTTCTGTAACAAGCTGTGGAACGCTGCGCGATTTGCCCTGATGAACTTGGAGAGTTACGAACCGGGACCGGTGGCCGACAAGGATTTATCAGTCGAAGACCGTTGGATACTTAGCCGCCTGGCCACTGTGACCGAACAGACGACCAACGCGCTCGAGGAGTATCGTTATGGCGACGCGGCCCGCGTGCTATACGATTTCGCCTGGAACGAGTTTTGCAGTTTCTACGTCGAAATGGTCAAGGGGCGACTGCAGGACGAGACCACCCGCGCGACAGCACAGCGGGTGCTGGCGGCCACGCTCGACGCACTGTTGCGGCTGCTGCATCCGCTGATTCCGTTCATCACCGAGGAAGTTTGGCAACTGTTAGGGCAAGCGGCGCCCCAGCGTGGGCTGCCTCGCCCTGTGGCCGCGACCCAGAGCGTGATGATCGCCGACTGGCCCGTGTCCGACGCGGCGCGTCAAGACGCGGAAATCGAAGCCCGCTTTGCCCGATTTCAGGACGTGCTCAAAGTGCTGCGCGAAGTACGCAGCCGCCAGAGCATTCCGCCCAAAGCGACGTTGCGGTTCGCCGTGCGCTGTGCGCCGGAAATCGCAGCGCTACTGCGACCGATGACGCCCTACTTTGCGTCGATGGCGGGTGCGGAGGCGACTGCGTGGGGCCCGGACGTGACGGCTCCGGCCACCAGCGCCAGCGACGTGATTTCCGGCGCGGAGATCTTTGTTGATCTGGCCGGCCACGTCGACGTCGAGGCCGAGATCGCGCGCAAGACCAAGGAGTTGGCCAAGCTCAACGGCGCCATCGCCGGCAAGGAACGGCAGTTGTCCAACGCGAGTTTTGTCGACCGCGCGCCGGCCGAGGTCATCGACAAGGAGCGCGCGGCTTTAGCTCAACTTCGCGAACAACTTGTCGCCGCCGAAAAGGCCGTAGCAGCCTTGGAATTGGCACGGAAATAGCAGGCGGATTGCGCCGGCATCTGTCGCCGACCGGGGGCCCTATCGTCGCACGCACGCCGGTCGGGGCAATCTTTGTCACGGCTCTAGCCGTTGCCTGTCGGCGACACGTATAATCGGGCTTGCGCCACGAACGCGCGCGTTCACGTCGGTGCTTTCAGGAATCCCATCTCGAGCGCAGCAAGGGGCCCGTTATGCCGGTCCATATGGAGTTGTCGCGGATCATCATCAGCGAGATCAACGACCAACAAGTGATCTATCTCAAGGAAGTCGACGGCGAACGGACGTTCCCGATCTTGATCGGCATCTTCGAGGCCACGAGCATCGATCGCCGCGTGAAGCAGTATCCTTCGCCGCGGCCGCTGACGCACGACCTGCTGGTGAGCGTAGTGGAGCATTTGGGCGCTGAGTTGCAGGACGTCGTCATCAGCGAATTGCGCGAGCACACGTATTACGCCAAGTTGCGCGTGCGTCACGAGGGCGAGCTGATCGACATCGACGCGCGGCCTTCCGATGCGATCGCCGTGGCGGTGACATGCGACCCCGTGCTGCCGATCTATGTCTCGGAGGAAGTGCTGAACGACGTGCTGGGCGAACAAGAGCCGTAGCGGTCGTTACCGCGCGGCACCAGGCAATAGTCGCAGGGATGCATCGCCACCGATCGCGTGGTTTTCTCAGGGGAAAAAGCCCTGAATCCGTGGTCGCTGCAGCCCGACGGACGCCATCTTTGAGCTATGTTTTAGAGAGCGCCGTGGGAGGCGGGCGAAAGCCTCGACCGCCCTCCCCGCACCGCCGAAGGGAGAAATCACTCGCATGCGTTGTCGCAGTATTCTGAGCGTCGCATTCGTATTGGCGACCAGCGGTTTGCTGGTCGTGGCTCAGCGGGCCGCTGGCCAGGCTGCCGGCCGGGAGCAGGACGGGCAGGCGATCCGCGCGGCGGCAAACGGCTACGTCGAAGCGCTCGGGCGCGGCAACTCGCAAGAGTTGGCGACGTTTTGGACCGCCGACGGCGACGTGGTTGACGAGTTCGGCCAGTCGCACCCTGCCAGCGAGTTGATTGCCCAAGTGGCGCCTGTTGCGGACGGTCAAACGCGCCCACAAGTGAAAATGCACGAATCGCAGATTCGCTTTCTGAGCGACGACGTGGCGATCGAGGATGGCACGTCCGAAGTTGTCGCCCCGGACGGCCGGGCGCAAGCGCGCGGCCGCTTTAGCGCCATCTGGGTCAAAAGAGACGGACGTTGGCAGTTGGCGAGCCTGCGAGAGGCTCGCATTACTCCCACCGATCAACCGGCGCGACTGGCCGATCTCTCGTGGCTGGTGGGACAGTGGACGGCCGCCAGCGGTGAAACCAAGCTGGAAGTTTCGGCGCGTTGGAATGTGAGCGAGACGTTTTTGCTCCGCGATCTGAAAGTCACGCGGGGAGACGCGCTTGTCTATCAAGGGTCGCAGCGTGTCGGCTGGGACCCGCTGACGCGCAAGCTCAAAGCCTGGACCTTCGATTCCGACGGCGGTTATGGCGAGGGCACCTGGACCAAGGATGGCGAGAACTGGGTGGTTCGATCGTCCGGCGTGTTGCCCGACGGCCAGCAGATGCTGACGACGACCGTCATCACACCCGACGGCCCCGACCACTTCAAGCTCACGACAACCCGAGCGCAAAGTGCCGCGGGAATCGAGGATCGCACCCAGATTGAATTCACCCGCAGCAAAACGATCGAGTGACGCGCGCCGCGTACCGGCGCTATTCCAATTGTTGAATGTCAGGCGACTGGGCGAAAAGGAACCTGCAATGGCGACGCAAATCAAACTGCGACTTCGATCGATGGTCTTGTTGACGGTGGCGTTGACCACTGTCTGCGGCGTCGCAGCAGCGCAACAAGGCGCGGCACCGGCCGCAAAAAAACCGGCGCAAGCGGCAGCGCCGGCCAATTCTAGCCTCGACGACGCGACGCGCAAAAGCGAAATGTTGGCCAGTTCGCGCTGGCGCCGGGCGATGTTCGAGTTGAACGAGTGGCTTTCCGGCCAGCAGATTTACTCGCCGCAACAAGTCACCAAGTGGAAGAAGGACTTCTCGGCGAACGTGCATCGCATGACGGCCGATCAGCTCGAGCTGACGCTGGCGGACCTGGAAGCGAAATTCCAGATCATGCAAACGCCACAAGCACAGGATGCGCGGGCCTGGCTGGCGCGCTATCTTTCGATTCTTTCGGACAAGAAGCGCGCGGAATTGCTGAGCAAGCTGCCCAACATCGAGACGATGACCGCAGCACAACTGCAACAAACGATCGAGCGCATCGAAGGCCGCAAGGCCGCCGAGCAAAAGCAGCAACAGCAAGTCACGCAATTGCGAGACACGGCGCAAAACCCCTGGACGCAATACACCAAGATGGCCGAGCAGGCGTATGTCGCTGACCACGCGCCGGGCGCGGGGGGCTATTCATCGCCATATCGGCCTGCGACCGGCAAGCGCCCCTTTGAGGGCATCAAAACGGGGCCGGACATGGGCCTTTACGTGGGACCCTACGGTGGTGTCGGCATCTCGCTGGGGATGGGCGGCTGGTAGACCGGCCGGCGACCCCGCTCGTTGCTCATTGCCGCGCGTCGGCAAATGCCTGTTGCAGCGCGGCCAGGGCTTGCTGCCCATGCTGTCCGTCGACGACCACGTTCAGCCGCACTTCGCTGGTGTTGATCATGTCGACGTTGATGCCGACTTGAGCCAGACACTGGAAAGTGCGAATGGCCACTTCGGTGTGACTGCGCATGCCGATGCCGGAGATGGAGAGCTTGGCCACGCTGGCGCCCGCGGTGATCGGACCGCATTGGATTGCGGCGGCGAGCTTGTCGACGATCGCCCGGCAGGCGTCGTATTGCGTTCGCGGGACGGTGAAGCTGAGCTTGGCTTTGCCTTCGCGCCCGTAGCTTTGCACGATCATGTCGACGAAGATGCCGCCATCCGCCACGGCGTCGAAAATAGCCGCGGCGATTCCGGGCCGATCGGCGATACCGCTGATCGTGACCCGCGCTTGCGTATCATCGAGCGTAATGTCGTCGATCGTCAGTTCTTCCATCTTCTGCAATCGCGCCACCACGGCCACGGCGTCGCTGGCATGATGGGCGAGCGCCTTCAGATCGGTGCTGTTGGCAGCGGCGCCGGTCGGTTCTTTGTCGAGGCCGAAGGCCCGGTGCAACGCGCCCAGCGCCGCGGCGCCTTGAGCACGATCCACGAGCACGGAGATTTTGATGTCACCGGTGGTGATCATCAGAATGTTGACGCCCTCGTCGGCCAGCGCGCGAAACATGCGGCGTGCGACGCCGGTTTGCCGGGCCATGCCCAGCCCCACGACCGAGACCTTGGCCACGTCGTCACCGTGGGTGACGCCCTCGGCTTCGAGCGTGGCCGCGACATGCTGGGCCGCTTTGAGCGTAGCGGGCAAGTCGTCTCGCAGCACCGTGAATGAAATGTCGGCCAGGCCTTCCACGCCCACGTTTTGCACGATCATGTCGACCGAAATCGCCTTGGCGGCGATTTCGGAAAAGATCGCATAGCTGGTCCCCGGCTGATCGGGAATGCCGAGGATCGTCACGCGGGCTTCATTCTTGGCCAGCGCCGCTCCGCCCACCGGTTGATCGTTGGCCTCGGGCAACACGCTGATGATCGTGCCAGGCACGTCGCTGAAGCTGGTGCGCACATGAATCGGCACGGAGAACTTCTTGGCGAACTCGATCGAGCGATTGTGCATCACGCCTGCGCCCAGGCTGGCCAATTCCAGCATTTCGTCATAGCTGACGCGCTTCACGTGGCGGGCTTCAGGAAGCACGCGCGGATCGGTCGTATAGACGCCATCGACGTCGGTATAGATTTCGCAGGCGTCGGCCTGCAGCACGGCAGCCAAGGCCACGGCCGTGGTATCGCTGCCGCCCCGGCCCAACGTGGTGATGTTGAAATCCTCGTCGATACCCTGGAAACCGGCCGCAATGACGATTTTCCCCTGGTCCAAGGCGTGGCGCATGCGTTCGGTCGAGATGGATTGGATGCGAGCCTTGGTGTGCGTGCTGTCGGTCTTGATGCCGATTTGCGCGCCGGTCAGGCTGATCGCCTCGCAGCCCAGCGAGTGGATGGCCATCGCCATCAAGGCCACGCTGACTTGCTCGCCTGTGGAAAGCAGCATGTCCATTTCGCGGGCATGCGGCTGGTCGGTGATTTCGCGAGCCAGCGCCACCAGCGCGTCGGTGTTGTGGCCCATGGCGCTGACGACCATCACCACCTGGTTACCTTCCTGGTGAGCGCGTACTGCTTTGCGCGCGGCGGCAAGAATCTTTTGGCTGTCGGCGACGCTGGTGCCGCCGAACTTCTGCACGATCAAA
>JBBDYK010000249.1:0-20331 GCA_040901665.1 Pirellulales bacterium
AAGCGCGATCGACGCCGCGGCACCGCCGTAGCGCAAAGCGCCCGTGTCGGCCGCGAGTGCCATCATCTCGCGGCTCTCTAATTGTTCGAGCGCCAGTTTCCTCATCGCCGTTCCGTATCGCCGTTCCGTTGTTTGCTCAGGTGACTGCCGCCGCCTGGGTCGCCGGACATCTTAGCATGCGATGTCCAGAATGCATCCATGACCGCGTCCGCCGACCGAATCTGCCGGCTTGGGACAGGCGCACGATCGGTCGCGGCTCACTCACGGACGGCAGGATAGTCGCGGCCTCCCCGTGCGGCCACGACCACGCACACCAGCGCCACGGCCGTGAGCGAGGTGGCCAGATAGAGCGGCATTTGAGCCGCTTTGACGCCGAATGTCTCGGCCAATGCGCGATTCTCGAACAACGGCACGCCGACCATCGGTCCCAGGATCCGCGACAGGGCTGAGATGCTCTGGCCGATGCCCAGGATGCCCCCCTGCTTCGCAGGATCGCTCCAGCGCGACAACAGCGAGTTGAGCGACGGCGTGACGAAGGCAAATCCCGTGACTACGATGGCCAGGCCCACCAGCAACAAGGGCAACGACGGCGTGACCGCGGCCTGCGTCAAGACGACGAATCCCACAATCTCGACAATCGAGCCGCCGGTCGCCATGACGCCTTCGGGCACGCGCGTCGCCATCGGCCGCACGATGCCCCCTTGCACCAATGTCAAAATGAAGCCGATGAACGCATAGGTCAGACACACCTGCCGGAAGTCAAAGGCATAGCCCACGTCCTCGGCGTTGATCATCAGCGACAACGTCGACTCGAGATTGGCGAACGAAAACACGTAGATGAAAATCGTCAACAACAACAATCCAACGGCCGGAGTAGCCAGCGCGCCGCGCAGCGCCCGCGTGTCGAACCAGTGCGGCCGCTGCGCCCTGCTGTCGGGT
Organism: Pirellulales bacterium; assembly: GCA_040901665.1. Lineage (GTDB taxonomy): Bacteria > Planctomycetota > Planctomycetia > Pirellulales > PALSA-1355 > JTS-RE94. The sequence goes on from JBBDYK010000249.1 coordinate 940, forward strand.
CGCAGGCTCTCGGGCAGCTTGAAGTAAGCGAGCAATAGTGCGATCGCCGACAAACCGGCCGCCGCATAGCCGGGCCCCGGTCCGGGATCGCCCGTGCCGCTGGGCACCGCCAAGAAACCGAACAACGGTCCGAAAGTGAATCCCAGCCCAAAGGCCGCACCAATCATCGCCATGCCGCGCGCCCGATTGTGCAGCGCCGTGGCATCGGCAATGTAGGCTTGCGCCGTCGATATCGTGGCGCCGGCCACTCCCGCACCGATCCGCGAGGCGAACAGGAGCGGTAAACTTTTCAGCACCGTGGCTACGCCGAACAGCGTGTAAAACACCACCGAGCCGGCCAGCCCGATCAAAAGCACCGGCCGCCGGCCGACTCGATCGCTCAGTCGACCCCACAACGGCGCGAAGATGAATTGCATGAACGAAAAGCTCGACATCAACAGGCCGATCAGCAGCCCGATGCGCGAGTGTCCCGGTTCCAGACCCAATTGCTCGGCGAAGTCCTTGGCATAGATGGGCAACAGCGGCAGCACCATGCCGAAGCCCAGCAAGTCGATGAACACGGTGAGAAAGATCACCAACAGCGAGGCTTTGCGAGGAGCATCAGTCATGGGGCGCAGATCTGCCTTGAATACTAAGGGCCGCTCGGCGAGAACGCCGTCGCGGCCAGTTGCGGTTTGGGCTTAGTGGATTCTAGCAAGCCGCTGGGTCTCGTCGCAGGCCAGTTTGCGACGCTTTGGCATGCGCCAAGCCCGCTGGCCAGCCAGCGTCGCGGGCTTTATGATTTGAATCATGCTCACAACCACGCCGGAACAACGCCGCCGATTCGAATCGCTCGACGACTCGGCGCTCGAAGCGCATCAACTTTCCCGGCTCAATGCGTTGCTTCGCGAAATCCTGCCGCAGAATCGCTTCTACGCGGAAAAACTCAGCGCGATCACGGCCGAGGCGCTGGCCGATCCCGCTGGTCCACTGCGCTCGCTCGACGACGTTGCCGCGCTCCCCTTCACCTTCAAGGACGAGTTGCTCAACGCGCCCAACTCGGGCAACCTCGCCGCCAATCTCACCTATCCTATCGAGCGCTACACGCGCTATCACCAGACGTCGGGCACTCACGGCAGGCCGCTGGCCGTGCTCGACACGCCCGACGATTGGTGCTGGTGGATCGATTGTTGGCAGTTCGTGCTCGACGCAGCCGGCATCGAGCCGGGCGATCGCGCGCTGTTGGCTTTTTCGTTCGGGCCGTTCATCGGCTTTTGGAGCGCATTCGATGCGCTGCTAGCCCGTGGTTGCCTGGTGGTGCCCGGCGGCGGGCTCAATACGCTGGCCAGGCTCGAGTTGCTGCGCTCGGCCAGGATCACGGTCATCTTCTGCACCCCCAGCTATGCCATGCACATGGCCGAGGTTGCCGCCGAGAATCAAATCGACGTCAGCGAGTTGGACGTGCGGCAGTTGGTGTTGGCCGGCGAGCCGGGCGGATCCATTCCCGCCACCCGCGCCCGGCTCGAACAAGCCTGGAAAGCTTGCGTGCTCGATCACAGCGGCGCCAGCGAGGTCGGACCCTGGGGCTTCGGAGACTTGCGCGGCCAAGGCCTGTTCATCAACGAGCACGATTTCCTGCCTGAATTCCTCTCCGTCGAAACCGGCACGCCCGCCGTCGACGGCGAGTTGTCCGAGCTGGTGCTCACGAACTTAGGCCGCGCGGGCTGCCCAATCATTCGCTATCGCACGGGCGACTTGGTGCGCCCCACCTGGCAGCACGAAGGCGACAACCGCTTTGTCTTCCTGCACGGCGGCGTGCTCAGCCGCGCCGACGATATGATGGTCATTCGAGGCGTCAACGTGTTCCCCAGCTCGGTCGAGCAGATCCTGCGCAGCTTTCCGGAAGTCGTCGAATACCGCATGACGGCGCGCACCGAGGCCGAAATGGATCACCTGCTGGTGGAAATCGAAGATCGTCTGAATGCTCCGGACCGCGTCGCCCAGGAATTGCAACTGCGGCTTGGACTGCGCGTGGAAGTGCGCACGGTCACGCCTGGCAGCCTGCCGCGCGTGGAGGGCAAAGGCAAACGATTCATCGACGAGCGATGCAAACCGAGCGCGAAATAACCCTGTCCGATGCTCTTGTCTCCGCCACGGGCGCCGAAGTGCGCGCGGCCATTCGCGCCGGCCACTGGACCAGCCCCACGGCCGGATTGGCCCGCGGCTACGTGCAAGTCAACCTCGTGGTCTTGCCGGCCGCCGATGCGGCGGATTTCGCCGAGTTCTGTCGCCTGAACCCGCGACCTTGCCCCCTGCTGGAGCAAACCACACCCGGCGACCCTCAACCGCGCCGCTGTGCGCCCGGCGCCGATTTGCGGACCGACGTGCCCCGTTATCGCGTGTTTCGCCAGGGTGTGCTCGAGCCCACAGAACTCACCGATGTAAGCCACTTTTGGCGCGACGACCTTGCCGGTTTTCTGCTCGGTTGTTCGTTCACGTTCGAGCATGCGCTGGCTTCCGCCGGATTGCCGGTGCGGCACGTCGACGAGCGCCGCAACGTGCCCATGTATCGCACGTCGCAAGCCTGTCGTCCGGCCGGGCGTTTCTCCGGCAACCTGGTGGTCAGCATGCGGCCGCTGCGGCCCGAGCAAGTCGAGCAGGCGATCGCCATCACCAGTCGTTTTCCCACCATGCACGGCGCGCCGATTCACGTGGGCGATCCCGGTGCATTGGGGATCGCGAATTTGGCGCGGCCCGAGTTCGGTGAACCGGTGACGATTCATCCCGGAGAAGTGCCCGTGTTCTGGGCATGTGGCGTCACGCCCCAACTGGCTTTGCTCGATGCCAAACCCGAGTTGGCCATCACGCACAGTCCCGGCTGCATGTTCGTCACCGATTGGAAGGATGCCGAATTCGACCGCGGCCAGGCATCGGGCGCTTGATCGGCCGAACCTTTTCCCTTAAACACGTCTCTCGACAGTCGCACAACCACGCGTTATTTACTCCGGGGCTCCGCATGACTGCCGTTGCTTCCTCGACGTTCCCCGTCGCCTGGTGCCGCCAGCAATTTCCTGCGTTGGCGAGACAGATCGACGGCCGGCCGGTGATTTATCTCGATGGTCCGGCCGGCAGCCAGGCGCCGCAGCGCGTGGTTGACGCCGTCGCCCAGTATCTGATCGAGATGAACGCCAATCACGGCGGTCATTTTGCCAGCAGTCGTGAAAGCGACGCCATGCTGGCCGAGGCCCATCGCGCCGTGGCCGATCTGCTCGGCGTAGATTCGCCCGAAGCTACGGTGTTCGGCGCGAACATGACGTCGCTCACTTTTGCCTTCAGCCGCGCATTGGCCCGTACGTGGCAGCCGGGAGACGAAGTGATCGTCACGCGGCTCGACCACGACGCGAACGTCACTCCCTGGGTGCTGGCGGCGCGCGACGCGGGCGCGACCATCAAGCGCGTGAACTTCCGGCCTGATGATTGCACGCTCGATCTCGACGAGCTGCGGCGTGCCCTTTCGCCGCGCACCCGACTGGTGGCTGTCGGTTGCGCCTCGAATGCCTCGGGCACGATCAATCCGGTCGAGGACATCGCCGCGCTAGCGCACGAGTCCGGCGCACAAGTTTATCTCGACGCCGTACACTACGCGCCGCACGGACTGATCGACGTGGCCCGCTGGGGTTGCGACTATTTAGCGTGCTCGGCCTATAAGTTCTTTGGTCCGCACGTGGGCCTGTTGTGGGGACGGCCCGAGCTACTGGCCGCGCTCGAACCTTACAAAGTGCGTCCGGCGGCCGATACGATGCCGGATCGGTGGATGACGGGCACGCAGAACCACGAAGGAATTGCCGGCGTGCTGGCCGCGATCGAGTATCTGGCCGATCTGGGGCGCCGCAGCGCACCATCGGCCGTCGACCGCCGCACGGCGCTGGCGGCCGCCTTCGCCGATATCGGCGTCTATGAGCGCCAACTATCGCAGCGGTTGATTGCCGGCCTGCTGGAACTCCCCAGCGTCAAAATCTGGGGCATTACCGATCCCGCCCGACTGCACCAGCGCGTGCCCACCGTGTCGATCACGCACCGACAGATACCCGCGCCGGACCTGGCACGACAATTGGGCGACCGGGGCATCTTCGCCTGGCACGGCAACTTCTACGCGCTGGAATTCAGCGAAGCGCTGGGGCTCGAGCCGGCGGGCCTCGTGCGGCTGGGCCTGTTGCACTATAACACCACCGGCGAGATCGAACGGTTGCTGTCCGTACTGCGCGAATTCGAGGTGTCGCCCGACAGGATCCCACGAAAATGAGCGTGCGACCCACTCAACTCAAGCTCCAAGGCGACGACCGGTTGCTCATCGAGTGGAGTGACGGAGCGCGGCGCGAAATCACGTTCTGCGAGCTGCGATCGCGCTGCCCTTGTGCCACGTGTCGCGAGAAGCGTGCCGCGCCGCCTCAGCCCGCCGGATTGCTGCCGGTGCTTTCGGCGGCCGAAGCGCGGCCGCTCAAGGTCGAAGGTATGCGACCGGTAGGCAACTATGCCTATGCAATCGCATTTAGCGACGGCCACGACACCGGTATCTTCACTCTCGAATTTCTGCGGGAACTCGGCGTGGAAGTAACACGATAGCCGGGGACCATCCGCGCACGTTCCAGCGCGCTCGTCAGACGGTGCACCGAACGTCAGCAACTCACTGTCCGTCCAGGCCCTTTTGCAATTCGTTCACTTCCGGATTGCCCAAATCCTTCACGGCGTCTTCCACGACCTTCACCTTCACGATGTCGCCGCGGCCGAGGTGAACCTTCTTGTAAACATCGTCGGAAATGATGAAGTACCAATCCGCGAAGCGGTCGTTGAGCTCCTTGACCTTGTCCTGGCCCTTCTTGATCGCGTCGTCGTACTCTTCCTGACGGCGTTTGTTCTCGCGCTCGACGGCGACTTTCTGTTGCTCTTCGGGCGTGGGCGCCGCCGGCTTGGTCTCGGCCGGTTGATCGGCGGCCGGTTGATCGTCGGTCGACTGCTCCTGGCTCTTGGATTCCGCTTCCTTCGGCTCGTCGGGCTTGGGCGCTTCGGCTGGTGCCGCTTCCTGGGCAGCCTTACCGTCGGCTTGCACTTCATCGGCGGTCTTGGTTTCGGGCACCGGCGGCTCGCTTGTGCTCTGGGGTTTGGTCTTTTCGGCGGGCGCCTCGGCGGCTGGCTTCTCGGCGGCTGGCTTCTCGGCCTTGTCTTCATCGGCTGCATCGGCCGGCTTGTCGGCGTCCGGTTGGCCTTCGGCCGGCGGCTCGCCGGGCACGGGCTCGAACTGGGGCTTGGGAATCTGACTTTCGTCGAATTGCGCCATCACGAATAAATAGCGGTTCAGCGCTGGATCGCTCTTGGGTTGCTCGCCCTCGGTCGCCTCCTCCTTGTCCTCGCCCGCGCTGGTGTCGCCAGCCAGTCGGCCGAATCGCAGCACGTAACGTACGCCGTCTTTGGTGGTGCATGTGGCCTCGCCCTCGCTGGAGAAGATTTCCAGATGGTCCTCGACCGGCACGGGATAAAAGCCCCTGGCGATGAGCGAGCCCTGCGTTTCGGCGTCCTTGACCAACTCTTCGCTGGCCCGCAAGTCCTGGCTCAATCCCTTGGGCTTGCGTTCCACGTCGACGATTTTCAGATCGTCCAGCGCCGACTTCAACGCGTTGAGCTTTTCGGCGTTGAGCTCTTCGTTCTCGGCCAGTTGGGCCGGTTTGCCTTCTTGCTTCTCATCGAACTCGGTCATCTCGACCAGGCTCCAGTTCGACTTCGCATCGTCAAACGCCAATTTCGCCTTCGACCGCGGGTTCATTCGCAAACCCACCTTGCCGTCCTGCGTAAGGCCCTCTTCCAGCGAGTAGTCGTTCAGTTCCACGTTGCGGACATCGAACGCATTCAGCTTGAGCAGATCCTCTTCGATCCAGTCCTCGAACTTGGTCGAAAGCTGATCGGTCTTGATGGCCACGGTGTAAATCGGGTCGCGGCCCTCCTCGCGCACGTAGCGCAGCGCCGGCTGGTCCTTGACCGGTTTGCCGATCACCAGGTCGGCCAGCACTTTGTCCTTGTCGTCGCGTAAGGTAATGCGCGTACCGACGCCCGTGGCTCCCTGACTGAGCGTCTTCGGGTCGGGGGTGATCACGCCATACAACTCCTGATCGCCCGCGTTGCGGCTCACTTCGCCCAGAATGGTCAGGTCCAATAGCGACGTGGCGGCCGCGGCCATGTGATCTTGCGCATCGGCCGGATAGTTGCTGTGCGACGGAATCGACCACACGCCGTCGATCTGCGCCACCTTGAAGGGGCGGATCGTCGCCGTGTCCTCATCGAACTTGGTCACCTCCAGACTCTTGGCGGCCAGCGGATCCTTGAAATCCGCAAAAAGCTTCGCGCCTACTTCCGCCGGAGCGCTGTGGTCGGGCGGCGCCGGACGCCAAGGTTCCCAGGCCACGAGCAGCGCCATGCCGGCCACCAGCACGTAAATGATAGTCTTCTGGTTTTCTTTCTTTTCTTGCATTTCCATGACAGACACCTTGCTCGAGCGTTGGCGTGCGGCGATTTGCCGGGCCGCTGTGGCTCAATTGACGTGGAATGAGTGCGTCAAACCGTTGGTTGGTAATCGAACGCGAGTTACCGTAATCTTGCCTTCGAGACTCCCTCGCGCTCGTTCGCGCGGCGATTGAAAAACACCACGAAGGCCACGATCAAAGGCGGAATCGGCGGCAGCAACACGGCCCACAACTTGTAGCGATCCTGCACCGAACGGATCGCCTGGGCACTTTTGGTCTCGGCCTCTTTGATCTTGCTGTCGCGCTCTTTCTTGAGCTGTTCGAGCCGCGTCTCCAGGCGCCGCTGGCCGACCTGTTGGGCCTGCAAGATCTCGATCATCGCCTGCTGCTGGTTCAATCCTTCGCGCTTCTTCAACTGAGCGATCCGCGCGTCGAACTCGCCTTGAGCTTTGGCCTGCTCGAGCTCGAACTTCTTGACGAACTTCTCGCGTTCGTTGTCGGCCGATTCGCGCGCCGCTTCCGTTTGCTCCGCGATGGTGGTCAACGTGCGGTGCGACGGACGCCGGGTGCGAATCTCCACGAAGCGCTCGTCGTCGGCCAGGTAGTCGAGCAAGTTCAACACGAACGGCACATTATCGAAATTGAACTCGAACTCGCTATCCGGGTCGTCACCTCGTGCCCGCAAGGCAAAAAACGCGCCGTACAGGCAATCGATATCACTCACTAGTATGACGTTGATCTCAGGCTCGGCCGTCTTGGCTGCGGGCTGTTCGCCGGCGGGCTTCGCTTCGTCGGCTTTTGATTCGCCTTGCTTCTCCTCTGGCTTCTCGGCTTCCTTCTCTTCGCCGCTCTTCGTAACGGCGGGCGCTGCTTGCTTGACTGTTTCCTCGGCGGCTTGCAGTTCATCCTTGGCTGTCGCGGCAACATCGGCCTCGGCGCCGGCATCGTGCATGGGCACGTTTTCCGCCTTCAGCTTGCCGCGAATTTGAGCCGCCAGGATGTACTTCTCGTTGCTAGGCCGCTCCAACAGGGGCAGATCCGGGTTCATCCGCGGCTGGCCCATCATCGATTGCTCGAAAATCTGATCGAACCGCACCGTGCCGGTACGATCGTTGGTCGATACCAATTCGGTGAACTTCAAGGGCGACGAATTCAATCCGTTCACCGAGCCCGGGAACAGGAACAGCACCTGTTGCAATTCCTTGGTGACCGGGTTCTCCAGGTTGAAGGGTTTTTTGGCGCCGCTGCCATAGTCGACGAAGACCCATTCGCGCGTGACGAATCCCGCCAACTTGGGCATCGGGTTATAGTCCTGCCAGATCACGTTCTCGCCGCTAAAGTCTACGCCCAGCAGATTCCACAACTGGGCGATGTCCCCCTTGGGCTCGGGCGGCGTTCGCTGCGCGAACGGATTGCCGGCGCCCGGTGGCTGCTTGGGAGCGTTCGTGCCGGGCACCATCGGGTTGATCCAGGGCATCGGGTCCTCGAAGATCGCGGTCGGCTGTCCGCTCTTGACCGCCGCCATGAAATTGTCGAGCTGCGGCTGCGTGAGCGACGAAGGTTGCGCCGCCAACAGCACGTCGTACCGCTCGGTGATCGGATTGTTCGGATCGACCTGCACCACGTCGTATTGCTTCTGCAATTCCTCGATGATCAGCTCGTTTTGCGGCATGGCCATGGTCTGCATGTCGAACGTTCCGTACAGCCGTGCGTCGGTCGTGAGCACGCCGATCTTCTTGCGCTGCTGCTGGCTGACTGTGGCGATCGAGCGCACCAGCTCGTACTCGACGGGAATGCCCTTGTCGAGGAAGGGAATCACCACTTTGTCCAGACCACAGGTGAACGCCAGACCGAGAAAAATCTCCTCGCGCGTGCGAGCGCCTCCGCTGCGTGATTCGACTGGCGTGGGCCGTATGCCGAATTGCTGCTCGGCGCGCGTCGCGTCCTCGCTAAACAGATCGACGTTGTGTCCGATCACTCGTATCTTGTCGCCCGCGGCCGCTTCCAGCTCGCGCAAGGTCGACAGCAGGTTCAGCCGCGTCTGCACGTATGCCTCGGGAACTTCCGGGCTGATGAAATACTCGACCGTCACGGGCCGCTTGGCATCGAGGTTCGCGATCAACTCACGACTTTGCGGCGCCAACGAGCTCAATCGTTCGACGGTCGCATCGATTCGCAGCCGGTCGTGGCGCGAAAGAAAGACGTTGAGCGAAACGACCACGGCCGCCAGCGCCAGGAAGCGCACGGCATAATGGGCCGCCACCGATTGCCCCGCCGGACCGCCCCGCCAATGACGCCGGCCGATCAGCACCACGCTCACATACAGCATCAAGGCCACGATCGCCAGGAAGTACCCCACGCTGGCCATGCTGATCACGCCGCGCGAGAAATCGTCGAATTGTTCGCTGATGCTCAACCGCTTCAAGAGCGGCAACCAAACGGGCGACGCCGAAGCAAACACCAAGGGGGCGTTGAACAGCGCGCCCAAAATGAATCCCACGGTCAGATTGCCGGTCAAGAACGAGGCCACCATCCCGATGCTCAACATTGCCAGTCCCACGATCCAATAGCCGAAATACGTGGCCATCAGCAAGCCGACGTCGGGATCGGCCAGGTAGTCGAGCACGAAGAAATTCGAAACCAGCGAGAACACCAGCGACGCGGAAAAGATCGCCACGGCCGCCAGGTACTTGCCCAACACCACGTCGAAATCGCCGGCCGGAATCGTCAACAGCAACTCATCGGTGCCTTGCCGCCGTTCGTCGGCCCAAATGCTCATGGTGATGGCCGGCACGAACACCAGCAGGATGTACGGCAAATACTTGTTCAACTGATCGAGGTTCGCCAGATTGGCGTTGAAGAACTCGCTGGGCCAAAAGGCCGCAAACGAGCTCAGCAGCACGAACACGCAGATGAAGACATAGCCCGTCGGATTGCTGAAGTAGCTGACGAAGTTGCGTTTGAAGATCGCGAAGATGACGTGCGGTTTCATAGTTTCAACCTGAAGTGACAACCCGTTGAATCGAGACCCATCGAGCCAGGGGCCCTAGTTATTCGAGGAAGCGAGGTAACCGCACCGCATGAGACTTTGACCCGCTTCACGCCCCTTCGGTAGTCAATTCGTGGAAGCGCGTGTCGAGGTCGTGTCCGCCGGCCTTCAAGTCGGTCACCGATCCGTCGAACACCAACCGCCCTTCGTTGATGAACAGCACGCGGCTGGCGATGGCTTCGACCTCCTGTAGAATGTGCGTCGAGAGCAGAATCGTCTTGTTGCGGCCCAGCATGCGGATCGTATCGCGGACGTCGCGAATCTGGTTGGGATCCAGTCCCGCGGTTGGCTCGTCCAGGATCAGCACGTCGGGTTCGTGCAGCAGCACTTGCGCCATGCCCACGCGCTGGCGATAGCCCTTGGACAATTTGCCGATCGCCTTGCCGATCACGCTGCCCAGTGCACAAAGCTCGACCACTGCGTCAATCCGCTCGTGCTTGCGTTGGGCAGTCATGCCGCGCGCGTCGGCAAAGAATTCCAGCAGGCTGCGCGGCGTCATGTCCGGATACAGCGGACCGTTTTCGGGCAAATAGCCGAGCTTGGCCGAGCCGGCGAGTCGATCGATGGCCATGTCGTGTCCGGCGATGCGGGCCGAGCCCTTCGAGGGGGCCAGATAGCCGGTCAGCAGCTTCATGGTCGTGCTCTTGCCGGCCCCGTTGGGCCCCAAGAAGGCCACGACCTGGCCCTGCGGGATGCTGAACGAAACGTCTTCGACCGCGGCAAAGTCGCCGTAATACTTGGACAGGCCCAGCGCCTCGATCATGGCGGGCCCTTGCGATTGGCTCATCGTTCAATCTCCCCAGCGAACGTGGTCGACAATGCAAAACGGCGATCTCGGTTGGAATTCATGAACTTGACACTACCAAACCAGCCGAGCGACCGGCAGCCAGCCCGCCATTGGCACGGCGTGTGTCTCCCTGTTTCAACAATCCGAGCACGATTAACGATCTCTGAAAAGCCCCCACACGGCGACGGGCCGCCAGCGCTTTAGAATCACCAACAGGGGGAACTGCGTGGCGGGCCACCGGTTCTGTGCATCGGGGGGCAGTCGGTCCTGTTGAGCGGTCTAGAAGGTACTACGAATGCCGTGTCCCTGTCCAGACTTACGCAGTGGGGAAGAATTTGGATCGACCGGGGCCTAAAAAACTCTGCTATCCCGCTCGTTGCGTGCAGATTCCCCGAGCCAGCGAGGATTTTCGTCGCGTAAACCCTCGCACAGCCGCCGGTTAGTCGGTCTGGCAGTGATATTCGGCGCTACCGGCGTAGCCAGGCTGCCGTCCGGCCTCGAGTGCCGCTAAATGCGTGCGATCAGCCCGAATGATCGCTCTCGGCCTGCATGACCGTGGGTTCTGAAATTCCTGGAGACTGCGTCGCGAACGCGCGCACGAACCGATAACCGGCGAGGCGGGCTGCCAGCAGGACGGCGGTCTGGACCGATACGGGCACGGCGATCGAAACGGTGGCGACCAGCTCATCGTAGGCGATCGCCCGGCCGATCCCCCAGCCGACCATCGCACCGCCGCCACACACCAACAGCACAAACACTGCCACGTGGCGGAAGATGAGCGTCGCCGCCACGGCGGCTAAAGTCAGGCTAGCCTGAAACAACCCTACGATACATGAGATAGCCATCGCGTCGCTCTGCACGCGCAGCGACTGCATTCGCAGCACGATCGCCAGCGATGCGCACACCATTCCGGTCAGCAATAGCACGCCACGAATCGAAAATCGCGGCAAGAGGGCGCGCCGCCCTGCCACAGGCGCGTTTGGGCCGAAAATCGTTTGAAACCGCACCATTCGCAAGAATAAAAGTGCGGCAATCACAATCACCGCCTGCAACCAGAAGCCGGTCGCCATCTCGCGCTCGGCGCGCGGATGCCATTCGCGCAGAAACCACCACACGCCCGCTAGCGCCGCCAACAGCACCGGCAATCGCCCCGCAAGTTGGTCTCGGCCAATGGCAGCCCACACGCTGGCCAGCCCGACCTGCACGGCCAGCGCCGCTACGACCAACGCGCCTTGCACCGATGCAACGTAGCGCACGTCGGCCCGCAACAGCGCGTAGTCGATCACCCCGATGGCCGCCACCAGCGCCGCGACGCGCATTACCTGCCAGAAAGTCCCGTGCATGCAGTCGGCCCTCCGCGGCGCCGCTCGTTCGACCAACTTCAACTGCTTCGGCGAAACGTGATCCGCCGCTTCCAGTGCGCGTCATCGCGCTCGGGAAAATCGGTTCGATAGTGGACGCCGCGCGTTTCCTCGCGATCTAGCGCCGCGGCCACCACCAGCCGGGCCACGGTGAGCATGTTCTGTAGTTCCCATCCTTCGGCGTCCGAGAACTGCCGCGCCAGCACATAGCCGCACCAGCGATCGATGGTCTCGGCCGCGTCCACCAGTTCTTGCCGCTCGCGGCGCACGCCGGCATAGCGCCCCATCAGACTTTTGAGCGAATTGCGAATGTCGCTCAGGTTCAGCGCCTCGCCGCCGCTATCCTCGGTCGGGCGATTCGAAATGGCCAGCGCCCGTAAATCGTCGTCCGTTCGCGCCGCAACCGTCGCGGCGCCCGCGCCGGCATGCGCGCCATAGACCAGGCCTTCCAGCAAGCTGTTCGACGCCAGCCGATTGGCGCCGTGCAAGCCGCTGGAAGTACACTCGCCGGCAGCCCACAAGCCGCTGACGCTGGTGCGGCCTTCCAGATCGACGGTCACGCCCCCCACCAGGTAGTGCGCGCCCGGTCGCACGGGTATCCAATCGCGGGCGATGTCCAGGCCGAACTCCGCGCACGTGGCGGCAATGCCCGGAAAACGCGCCCGCACGAAGTCCGGCTGCAGATGCGTCAGGTCCAGAAACACGTTGGGCGATCGCGTGCGCTCCATCTGGGTCACGATGGCGCGGCTCACCACGTCGCGCGGCGCCAGATCGCCCCGCGGATCGAATTCGGCCATGAACGCGTGGCCGTGGCGATCGACCAGCCGCGCGCCTTCACCACGCATCGCCTCGGTGATCAAGCTGCGACTACTACCGGCGATGTACAACACCGTGGGATGAAACTGGATGAACTCCATGTCGCGCATTTCGGCGCCCGCGCGATAGGCAATTGCCAGTCCATCGCCGGTGGCCACGTCGGGATTCGTGGTCTCGCGATAAATCTGTCCGCTGCCTCCGGTGCAAAGGATCGTTTGCTTGGCCCACACGCAGACGTTGCCCGCCGCGCCGTTGGCCACCAGCGCGCCGCAGCAGCGTCCTTCGTGCGTCAGCAGATCGAGGGTGAAGGCGTTTTCCCAGGTTTCGACGTTGGACAGGCCGCAGACGCGATCGATCACCGCTCGCATCACTTCCTTGCCCGTGGCGTCGCCCAGTGCATGCACGATGCGATGGTGGCTGTGGCCTCCTTCGCGACCTAGCGCCAGCACGCCGGAAACCTGGTCGAAGTTGGTGCCCCACTCGATCAATTCACTGATTCGCGCCGGCGCCTCGCGCACCACCATTTCGACCACGGACGCATCGCACAGGTCGCAACCGGCGGTAAGCGTGTCGGCGATGTGATCCTCGAAACGATCCTCCGGATCGAGCACGCCCGCGATGCCGCCTTGCGCATAGTTGCTGTTCGACTGCTGCAAGGCTCCCTTGGTAACCACCAGCACCGACTGATCGGCCGGCACGGCCAGCGCTGCCCGCAAGCCGGCCAGTCCGCCGCCGATAATCAACACATCGGCAAAGCGGTGGGGCACCCGCTTGGGCTCGAAAGGAACGAGGTAACGCGGGATACGTTCGAGCATGGATTCGCCGCGCGAGTGTCAAGTTCTAACGGGGTGCCAATCTGGCTATTGTAAACCAGCAAGCGGCGCGAATGCGACAACCCAGCGGCAGCGTTTGTCAATGGGGTGTCGGGTCTGTCGCGTTCACGGTTGGCGCCGGGACGATATGCGGCTTTTGCCGCTCGAGGCTCTGTTGGCGATTGCGGAAAATCGTTCCCGCCACGATCGCCAGCACAAGCAACCAGCCGAGAACCCATCCGTGAAGGAAGCGCCGATGAGGGCCTGTGTAAAGTCGCACCAACGTGATGAAGAAAGCAGCATTCACCAACAAGCCGATCAGGCCCAGCTTGTGCGTGAGCACCCTGCGATTGTCGAAGTAGGGGCCGTCCAACGCCACGACCCAGGCCAGAGCAGCCACCCAAGGCACAGCAAAAAGCAGAATCGTGCGCAGGCTGAATTGCCACCAGCGGCGTGAAGGGGTTTGGTTCATGTCGCTCGCCGTTGGAGCTCAGCCTTCAGGCTGTCTTGATTTGCCGATTGGAACCACGGCGCCGCAACCCCAGCAGCCGAAAGCCGCAACTCCAACTCATTTTCCTCCGCGGGCCGTGCCTTGCGTATAGGCTTTCACTTGCTCGGCATATTCCGGTGGTGGACTGCTGCGACGCGATTCGCGCATGCCCTTTACGGAATCGTCGCGGGCGTCATTGGCGCGTAAGCTCGTCGCGCGCGGTCGCAGGCCCAGGCTTTGCAGCGTTTCGTCCAGCTCGCGGCGGGCCGTTTCCCCCTTCACCCCAGGCGACTGAGCATCGCGACGCATTTGCTCCCAGCGACTGACGAATTTCTGCAAGTCGTCGCGCGTCCAACCGAGGTCCTTGAGCAAATCGGCGTCCGGCTGGTCCTTGGCCAACTCGTCCTTCAAGTGCGACAGCGCCAAATCGGTCGCCTTGCGCGCGTAATCCAAGTTTGCCTCGTCGGCCGCCTCCGGCGCCGTGCGATAGGGGCGCTCGGCCGGCGTGCCGTCCTCGGGCTCGGCGCCGGGCTTGCCTCCGGTCGGAGCGCCACCGCCGGGCGCCGATTGCTCGTCGGACGAGTCGCTTTTGGGCGAATCTCCCGCGGCGCCACCTTCGCCCGAGGAACCGTCGACCGCGGGGTCGCCGTCGTTTTCACCGGCTAGCTGCGATTGCGAACCTTTGCCGCGTTGATCGCCGCTCTTGCCCGTCTGCCCTTCGGCGGCCTTGTCGTCGCCGGCGCGATCCGAGGTTTCGCCATCGCCCGCTTGCTCCGAAGCCCCGGCGCCTTCATCGGCCGCCGTGTTCTGGCCCGCGCCGCCAGTGCCGGGCTTGTTGGCTTTCTGTCCGCCGCCGCGTTTGCCGCCGCCCGATCGATCGCCGTCGTCCTGGCCTTGGCTGTCGCTTTCGTTCTGCGTCTGGCTGGGCGACTGTGCGTCGTTGGGATCTTTCGCGTCTTGATCGCCGGGCGTGGGCGGCTGACTCTTGTCGCGCGGCTTGGCTGTTTCCTGAGGACTGGGCGAGCCCTGCTTGTCCGTGCTCTTCTGGCCGGCGCCTGACTCGCCCTTCTGCTGCTCGCCATCGCCGCCTTTGGTGTCGGATCGCTTGGCGTCGCGCGATGGCGCGTTCTTGTTGCCCATCGGATCGTTCTTGCTCTGCGCGCCTTGGCCGTCTTTCGATTTTCCCTGACCTTGTCCTTCTTCCGCTGGACGTTGCTCGTCGGTTTGAGAGTTGCGCTCGGCGGCTTGTTTGTCGCCCGGTTGCTTTTCGGTGGACTGGGCGTCGTTCTGATCTGCGCCTTTCTGATCGGCGCCTTGTTGCTGTTCAGCCTGTTCGCCGGACTGGCCCTGCTTCTGGCCTTCTCGTCCGCCGCGTTGACCCGGCTTCGGCTGAGACTCGCCGGGTCCTGTTTCGTCCGCGTCGGTTGCCGTATCGCGCTGGTCGCCAGCTTTTTTCTCACCTGCTTCGCCCTGCTGTTGATCCGCAGGCGGCTGTTTGCCTTGCTTGGACGTGCTAGCAGTATCGTCGCTCTGCATTGGCTTGCCCGACTTTCCGCCGGAGCGAACCTGATTTCCTGACTCGCGCTCGCCAGGCACTGCGTCGCGTTGCTTGTTCCCGCCGCCGCCCTGTTCGTCCGCTGGCTTTCCGCCCGCCGGCTCGCCTTGCGCTTCGTCCGACGGCTGTCGATCGCCGCGATCCTGCTGACGATCGGCACTCTCGCGCTTTTTTGCGCCTTGTTGCGGTTGCGATTCGTCGCGACCGTCCGACTTGGAGTCCGTCGCGTGCTTGTCGTCACCCTGCTGTTGCCGCTGGTCTCCGGGCCGCTGGTCGCTCGCCGGTTGATTCTGGTCGCGGTGCTCGAGAATGCGTTCGATGGCGTCGCCATCGTTTGAGCCGTCGCTAGGCACGCTCGCTTCTTCGCCGCTACCCGATTCATTGTTGCCAGCGCCCTGCTGCTCGCCCTGCTCGCCGGCAGGCGCTGCCTGTGACTCGTCGCCCGACTTGCCGTTTTCGCCTTGCTGTTTAGTGCCCGCTCGATCCCCTTGCTGGGGACCTTCGCCAGGCGGATCTTGATCGCCGGCCGCCTCGCTCTGTTGCTTACCTTGGGCCGGCGGTTGCTTGCCTTGGGCTGTCTGCTCCGTGTCTGGCTGTCGATCCCCGCCACGCGCGGCCGGTTGACCATCGACGGACTCGCCAGACGCCGCGGCCTTGTCCGCGGCGTCTTGCGGCTCGGCGCCCGGTTTGCCAGCGTTCTCGTCGGGCGGCATGTCCGCGTCGCGCTGACCCTGCTGCCGCTGGCCCTTCCCGTCGTCAGGCTGCGAGCGCCCCTCGCCAGCGCCGTCGTTTTGGGTCACCTGGTCTTGCTGTCCCTGCTGTTCGCCCGGCGCGGCGACGCGGATTCGCCGTTTGGCCGTTTCGGTGCGATTGGGATTCGGAACTTTGTTGTCTTCGGCCACGGCCGCATACGTCACGAGATCCCCCGGCTTCAGTCCCAGCACTTGGGGCTCGAAGCGATACTTGCCGACGAACTGGCCGCGATGCGTATCGCTGACCAACAACTTATCGGCCAGTGGCTTTTCTCCCTGTGCGATCGACAGCTTGACCAGCCCGAGCGCAAAGTCGGGATCGATCGCCACAACCTCTAGCGTCAGGGCGCCGTTGACCGGCACGTCGATCGGGTCGTTCGTCGGTGCGACGAAAGAAATCTCTGGCGGTATGTCGCGCGTCACCTCGATCTGGTGGCGAACCGGCTGCGGGTTGCGCTGGCCCTGTGCATTGGTGAACACCAGTTGATACGAGGAATGCTCTGCGGTGCGCCGATCGTCCGCCAGCGCCAGGGGGAACGTGACTTTCGCCCGTCGACCATCGACGGTCATTCGCTGGTCGAGCGAACCGTCGCAATCGAAGTCGACGTGCGCCGTGCGAATGTCGCTGTTGGCCAGCGCGTCGATCGTGATTTGGCTTCCTTCGATGGCCTTGACGTCTCCTTGTCGCTCGACGCGCTGCGCGAGCAGCCCGGTGTAGGCAGGATATTTCGTCTCCACCGCTTCTACGAAGACCGTCGGCGCTGCGACGACGTCCAGATGAAAGGGGCGCGTGATGGCATCGCCCGCTTCGATGTGATACTCGAGGTCTTGTTGCAGCGACGCATCTCCCTCGGGCAACAAGCATGCGTGCTTGTAACCGTCTTCGCCCGGCGTCATCTCGATCGCGCGATCGACCGTCTGGCCATCGGCCGTGGTGTAGATCAATCGCACCGAAGCATCGGCGGGCAAGTCCTTGATCCGCGCGCTTACGGTGATCTGTTGTCCGCGAAAGGCCTGCGCATCGCGCGGCTCGATTTCGGAAATGGTGGTGCGCGTGGGCGCGTCGATCTCGGCCCAAGGCACCGCGATGCGGCCCACCGTGCGGAACAGATTCTTGGGAGAAACCAGGGCATAGACCGCGCAAGCCAGCAGAATGCCCAACAGCACATAGCCGATTTTGATCAGCCTGCTGCGGTCGACCGCCGTGTCGGCCTGCGTGCCGGCAAGGTTTCTGGCCGCTTGTTCTTCGACCGCTTGATAGATCACCGCGCTAAGCCGCTCGCGGTGTCCCCGAAAGAACAAGAAGTTCACCAAAGCGTTTTTGAGCGACGGGTGACTGCGCTCGATGGTCTCGGCCGCGTACAGAGGATTGATGCGGCGCAATAATAGCGGCAACACGCTGCTGGCGAGGTAAGCTCCCGCGGCGACCAGATAAACGAGCAGAAAAACCGTCCGGCCCCAAAAACCCAGCCCGCCCGTCACGATCCAGTGATCGACAACGGCTGCAAGCAAGATGTATGCCAGCGTGCCGGCCGCCAACAGCATCAAGCCGGTGGCAATATCGACCGAGCGGACGTGGCTGCGCGTCTTGCGCAGTTGCGCTTCGATGAAATCGTCGAACTCGACAACCTGGCCATTTCCGATCCGCTCGGCGACCGCCGAGTCGTTCGCAGGTGTCGTGCCTTGGCCATCGCGCAGGGGCATTGTCACAGCGCCTCAAAGATAGCAGGCCCGCGGCGCGGACCACGTGCCCGCCGTCGCCAGGCAATTCCCTCTGCCCTAAGTATAGCGGCCCGGTCGACCCCTGAGGGGTGCAACGCGCTCGAGATTGACACGGAATTGCGATGGATCAACAGCTAGCGGGGCGACTTTCCCGCGGCGCCACTGCCGATTTTCTTAAGAGCGTCCGCGGCCGCTGCTCGCACCGACTCGTCCGAGTCGTTCTCGAGGGCCTTTAGCGACGCCACGGCCGAATCGGCCGCCGGACCCAATCGTCCCAATGCGTCGGCCGCGCCGCGACGCATCATCAGGTTGTCGCTCTTGGTGCCGTGAATCAGCACCGGCACTATTGACCGGGCAAGTTGCGCGTCGTCCGGCGCAATGTGAGCGAGCGACCAGGCGCACACCACGCGCACCAGCGGATCGTCCGACTCGAGCAGGTTTCGCAATTTGGGGACGGCGGGCTTGGCGGCCGCGCCGGCACGCCCCAACGCATACGCCGCCGTGGCACGCACGCGCACCTCCGGATCGTCCAGCGCCGCCACGATGCGTGGATCGGCTGGGCCCTTGTCGGCGATGATCGCGCCCAATGCGTATAAAACTTCGCGGCGCACTTCCGGATCTTCATCGCTGATCGCGTCCAGCAGCGACGGCACCGCCGAATGCGCCGCCGGCCCGATTCTGCCGAGCAATACGGCTGCCTGGCCGCGCGACTCGGGTCGCTTTAGCGCGGCCGTCAAGGCCGGTAGTCCGGCTTCGCCCGAGGCCGCCAACACGCTCATCATCTCCGGCACCAGCGACACCTCGCAGACCTCGACGCACTGCGTCAGTTCAGGCGCCAACTCCACTGGCGGCGTCTCCAACTCCAACAAGCCCCGCAGCGCCGCCGATTCGACGCGCGGATCGGGATTGTGCAGTGCCTCCTTCAACAACTTGACTGCCTGGTCGCGCATGGCTTTGTCGTTCGGATCGATTTTCGCCAATGCGTATGAGGAAACGGTTCGCAGCATGACATCACCGCCACTGGCGCTTTTTTCCAGCGCCGGCTTGGCGGCAGCAGCGGCCGGGCCCATTCTGCCCAGGGCATACGCCGCCGGGTTGCGCACGAACGCTTCGTGGTCCATCAAGAGCGGCGTGACTTTCGGCTCGGCCGACGCCGCGTCGGGGCCAATGTGCGCAAGTGCGATCAGTACTTCATGCACCACCTCGGGCCGCTTGTCGTCGAGCGCTTTGGTCAGTGCTTCCACGGCTGGCTTCGCCGCGGGCCCGAACTCGCCCAAGGCCAGCGCGGCCCAATAGCGCGTGGCCGGATTGTCAAGCGCTTGGGCCAGCGTCGGCACGGAAGCCGGCCCCAGGTCAACCAACGCATCCAGCGCGGTCACGCGCACCGATGGTTCTGGATCCTCGAGCGCCTTTAAGAGTGCTGGCCCCGCCACGTTGATGCCGGCCTTGGTCGTCTCCAGCGCCTGGATCGCTTCGCGGCGAACGTGTAGATCGTCATCCGTCGTAGCCTTCGCCAACGCCGGCGCCGCGGACACCGCGGCCGGCCCAATCATCCCC
>JBBDYK010000250.1:0-20310 GCA_040901665.1 Pirellulales bacterium
GTTCGCCAGGAACAGGGCAAACACGCCCAGCGGCAGTCCCCAGATCCAGCGCGGCGCGAACAGCATCAGCGTCGCCAACCACCAGCGATCGCTCGCCCAGTGCAGCATGGCAACGGTGGCGAGCAGCCCGGCAACATACAGCCACAGCGCAAAGTACGCCGATCGCCGCCGTGCCCGTTCTATCGGAGTTGCAGGCTCGACCACTACAGGAAAACCTTCGCGGTGGCAACTCGCGTGACATCGCTTCCGTTGGGTGCGGCGGCCGACAGCAGGATGTCGAGGGTGCGCTGCGCTGCGCGGCCGTCCCACAGCTCGGGAATGCTCCCCTTCGCTCGACCGTTGGCGATCGCCGCCAGACCGGCTGCGATGATGCTGCCGGACTGCAAGCCGACCAGGCGATTCGTCCCTTGTTCGGTGGTGACGGGCGCTCGGTATTGGATCGCAACGTAAGGCAAGGAACGCCGAGCACCGTCGTTTCCTCTTGAATCCCGCCGGAATCGGTCAGTACGACGCGGGCGTGCGCCATGAGCTTGAGAAAGTCGAGGTAACCCAGCGGATCGGTCAATTTCAGGTTCGGCATCCGGCGATCGGTTTCGCCGGCCAGGGCCTTGCGCGTGCGCGGATGGACCGGAAAAACCACCGGCAATTCGCGCTGCAGTCGTTCGACCGCCGTGAGCAGCTCGCGAAATACCGCTGGCTCGTCGACGTTCGCCGGGCGATGGAGCGTCAATACAGCGTAGCCTCCGGACGAGACTTGCAACTGTTCTAGAACGGGCGACGCTTCACTCTGCTGGCGACATGCCAGCAAGGTGTCGATCATCAGGTTGCCCACGAAGTGAACGCGCTCGCGAGCGATGCCTTCGCGCCGAAGGTGCTTCATGGCGCCGCGCTCGCTGACGAACAGCCAGTGGCTGATGGCGTCGGTGAGAATACGATTGATTTCCTCGGGCATCGACCGGTCAAAGCTGCGCAAGCCGGCTTCGATATGAGCGACGGGCACCCCCAGCTTGACCGCCGTGAGCGTACAAGCCAGGGTCGAGTTGACGTCGCCGACAACCACCACGGCGTCCGGGCGCTGCTGGTTCACGATGGGCTCGAATCGCTGCATCACCTCCGCTGTTTGCACGGCGTGCGACGCGGAGCCGACTTGCAGGTTGAAGTCCGGCTTGGGGATCTTGAGTTGATCGAAGAACAACTGCGACATGCGTTCGTCGTAGTGCTGCCCGGTGTGTACCAGGCAGGCGGAAACGCCGGATCGGCGTTCGATCTCCCACATGAGCGGAGCAATCTTCATGAAGTTGGGCCGAGCGCCCGCGACTGCCAGAAGTCTCATAGGACCGTCAATTCCCTGATAGGATCGTTAGTGACTGCGATGTTTGGCGCACCTCACTGTCAGGCGCGTGGACGGTCTGTTTGGTTGGTTTAAGTCGCCGCCACGCAGCCGGTCAACGTTTCCACACGTTGCGATTCACGTAGTCCACGTAACTCGTGATGATCCGCACGATCTTCTTGGATACATTTGCGCTGCCGTAGTCGACCGGCGCGGCCAATTCGGTCTCGCCCGGCACGAACTGGGTCGTTACGAGGTCGATCGACTGCAACACGCGTTGGGGACGGAGGCCGGACATGACGAGCGTGGCTTCGTCCATGCCTTCCGGCCGCTCGTGCGTTTCGCGGATTGCAATCGCGGGAAAGCCGAGCAGCGCCGACTCCTCGGTGAGCGTGCCACTGTCGGACACGACGGCCAGCGCCTGCTGCTGCAATCGAACGTAGTCGAACAGTCCCAGCGGTTTTAGCAAACGCACCCTGGGGTCGAGGTGCTGCGCGCCGTTCAGGGCGTCCAGTCGCTGGCGCGTGCGCGGATGCGTCGAGACGACGAGCGGCTTGTCGTGGCGTTCGGCTATCGCATTGAGCACGTTCAGCAGTCCCAGCAGCGATTCCGGCGCGTCGACGTTTTCCTCGCGATGCGCGCTGACGACGAAGTAGCCGCGTGGCGAGAGTTCGAGCCGGTTCAGGACGTCGCTGCTCTCGATTTGCGGGCGAAAGAAGTTCAATACTTCGCGCATGGGCGATCCGGTTTTGATGATCGTTTCGGGCCGCAGGCCTTCGGCGATGAGGTATCGGCGGGCGTGTTCCGTGTAGGGCAGATTGACGTCGCTGACGTGATCGACGATCTTGCGATTGATTTCTTCTGGCACGCGCGGGTCGAAGCAGCGGTTGCCCGCCTCCATGTGAAAGATCGGGATCCTGCGGCGTTTGGCCGCGATGACCGACAGCGCGCTATTCGTATCGCCCAGCACGAGCAGCGCGTCGGGTTGTTCGCGTTCCAGTACGGCGTCGCAGCCGGCGATGACGTTGGCAATGGTTTGGGCGGGCGTCGCCCCGGCGACCTGGAGAGCATAGTCCGGTTTCCTGATGCGCAATTGCTCGAAGAATACTTCGTTCAGCTCGTAGTCGTAGTTCTGGCCGGTATGGACGAGCACGTGCGTGAGTCGTGCTTCCAATTCGGCGATGACGCGGCAGAGCTTGATCAACTCAGGCCGCGTTCCGACGATCGTCACAACCTTCAGCGTTTGCATGGTGGCTCTCGTGGGTCGTTGTGCCGATGGTTGCCGGCGCATGCTCGGTGCGCGGCTGCGCCAGCAACTCGCCTGTTTCCGTTAGTTGAGCGTCGCCGACCAACAGCCCGTTGTCTTGCAACAGGCGGATCGTATCGTCGAGGCTGATGACGCGGTCGGCGGAGCTAAACTCCGACGACATGGCATGGAGCGTTGTCTTGCGGTCGATCAGTTCGGGCAGCATCGGCAGGATCACGTGGTAGTCGCCGCGCTTGGCCACGTGCTGGCATTCCTCTTCCGAGACCATGATTTCGTGCGTCTTTTCTCCCGGCCGGACGCCGATGATCTTGACGGGGATATCGCGCTGGCCGATCAGGGCGCGGGCGATGTTGATTACCGTGGCGGACGGTACGATGGGAACGTAGGTCTCGCCCCGGTTCCCACCGCGCAGCGCCGCCATCACGGTGTCGACGGCGCGATCGATGCTCAGCAGAAAGCGAGTCATGTTCGGCACGGTCACGGTGACCGGACCGCCGGCCAGGATCTGTTCGTGAAACAGCGGCACCACGGAGCCTCGCGAGGCCAACACGTTGCCGTATCGAACGCAGATGAACCGCGTGCCAGGGCACAGGATGTTGGCCGAGATGAAGATGCGCTCCTGCAGAGCCTTGCTCATGCCCATCGCATTGATCGGCTTGCAAGCCTTGTCCGTGCTGATGCCGACTACGGTTTCGACGGGCAGGTCGTGCTCCTTGATCGCGCGGACGATGTTCGAGGGACCGATGCAGTTGGTCAACAGCGCCTGCAACGGAAAGTACTCGCAACTGGGAACCTGCTTGAGGGCTGCGGCATTGACGATCACGTCGGCATCGCGCACAGCCCCGCACACGTCCGCATAGCTGCGCACGTCGCCGATGCGAAACTCCAGCACGTTGGCAAAGTTCCGGTAAATGACCTCGTCGGTCGGCGCCCGTTGCTTGAGGTATGAAACTCTCAGGGCGTGTTGCTTGGCTTCGTCGCGCGAAAAGACGATCAGTTTCGCCGGCGTGCCGAGTTCTCCCGAGAGCGCGCGGCGCACGAACACTTTTCCCATCGACCCCGTGCCGCCGGTGACGAGCACGCGCTTCTGGTGCAGGAGCATGGCTTTAGTTCCTTTGGTTGTGGTGGAAGTCGACATAGGGCGTGGAGTCTTGGGCCGTTTCGGCAATCATCTCGCGCCATGCCGGCGGGACGTAGCCGGTCGCGTCGTGGAGGCGAGCCATATTCAGGCTTCGATCGCACGTCACTTCTTCGTCGCGCGTGATTTCGGTTGGTAG
Source organism: Pirellulales bacterium (assembly GCA_040901665.1). Classification (GTDB taxonomy): domain Bacteria; phylum Planctomycetota; class Planctomycetia; order Pirellulales; family PALSA-1355; genus JTS-RE94. The sequence continues at coordinate 3,875 of JBBDYK010000250.1, forward strand.
TCCATAGGCTCGTCGCACGAGCTGGAGCAAGTCGAACTTGGTGATCGGCTGGGAGGCCACCTGGTACAGCCCCTGCAGCCGAGGATGATCGATGACGATCTTCGCGACGACGCGCGCCAGTTCGTGAGTCGTGAGGCCACTGAAGGTGGCGCGTGCGAAGCCGCGGACCGGCGTGCCGTTCTGCGCGAGAAACCACTCCAACAGCCCGTGGCCGGGAACCTCAAGTTCTCGTCCAACGATCGAAGTGCGCAGCGTCACGGCCGCGGTTTCCTCGGCCACGGTTTCTCCCAGGTACTTGGTCATGCCATACAAGTCGTGGGCATCCGAGGGATCGCATTCGCGGTACATACCGCGCGTGCCCGCGAAAACGCAATCGGTGCTAACGTGGATCAACCGGCGATCTTGCCTGCCGCAGAGCCTGGCCAGCTTGTGCGGCAGATAGGCGTTGACGCCCACGCTGGCGAGCGGATCGCGAGCCGCGGGAAGCTGCTTGACGATTCCGGCACAGTTGACGACCACATGCGGCGAAGCGCTATCGATTGCCCGCTGCAATTGTCGATCGTCGAGCGCGTCGACGTCGGCAAGTATCTGGACATGGCGAAACACGCCGGGATAGCGCGCGGCAAAGTCGGCGGGACGGCGGATGGTCGCTGCGACCGCGAAGCCGTGTTGGGGCAAGAGCTGACAGAGCTTGTGCCCCAGCATCCCGCTGCCGCCGATGACGAGCACTCGTATCATGCGGTGACTCGCGAGGGGATGTCGTGCGACGGAAGCGAGCTCTCGCGACGCGGTGTCTGGAAGCGCGCGAGGATCTGTTGGGCGGCTCGCTCCACGGAGAACGTCTGCTCAAGCAATCGCCGGCCGTTGTTGCCCAATCGCTCGCGCAGATGAGGGTTGCGAGCCAGCTGTAATGCCCCGTCGCGGAACGCCTGATCGTCCCCGTTGATACAAGTCCATCCGGCCTGATGGTGCGAGAGTAAGTCCGCGAGGTCGTTTCCCAGATTGATGCTGGCCAGGATTGGCCGGCAGTGGTACATGTAGCCGAGCATTTTCCCCGGCAGGTTCTGCGTTTTCAGGCGACGGTCGAGGCTGATCAGGCCGACGTCGATTTCCGACAGGACTCCCAGGTACTCGCGCTGGGAGACGGCCGGGTGCAACGAGACGTTCGACAAGCTTCGCCTGGCGATGTCGGCCTGCAGCCGCGCGAATTCGCTGCCATCGCCCAGCAGGAGAAAGTGCACGTTGCGTTCGTGGCGCAGCAGCTCGGCGAGGCGCAGGACGTTGTCCATGTCCTGCGCCACACCGATGTTGCCGCCGTAGAAGAAGATCACTTTGCCGTCGAGGCCCAAGCGCCGGCGGAAAGCGGTTGTCGGAACGTCGGGCTCATCAAGCGTCGTCCAGTTGTAGAGGACCTCGCAGCGGTGCGCGGAATCGAAGCCTGGCCGGCGGAAGTAGTGCAGATTCGCCGGCGACTGCACGCCGATCGCATCGGCGGCCGCGTATTGCGACCGCTCTTTGCGGCGGAAATACCAATACGCCAGCCCCTTTCGAAGCACTCCGGCGTCGACGGCCCATTGGGGAAAAATGTCGCGCAGGACGAGATAGGCCGGACAGGCCCATTGTCGCTTCAGCCGTGCGACCACGTGGCCAAAAAAGATGCTCGGCGAGTAGAAGACGATCAGGTCGGCAGGATGCGCGGCGAAGAACGCGCGGCCCTTCGTCCAGAGGGTCGACGACAAGCGGGCCTCGTTGACCGCGCGGCGGATTCGGCCGGCCCCTTTGATCTTGCCCGATTTGACGCGCAGCACGGTGATGCCCGCGCCGCGATCGACCGTGCAGTCGGCGGCCAGCGAGTCGTCGGGAGCGGCGATGCACGGCTGGTGCCCCAAGCGGCGGAATTCGACTGCCAGATCGTGCACTAACTTAGCGCTCGACTTCGTGCTCGGCAAGTAGCAGTCAACGAGGATTTGAATCCGCATGGCAATTCCGGCGCGCGTCTCGGCAGCATCAGGAATGGTTATTGGTGATGTCGGGTTGATAGATATCGTTCGAGGCGACTCCCTGCGGGATGACGTGCCGCAGGCAGCTTCTTACGATTCGGTCGGCGCTGGCCAACAATCGGGCTACGGGCTGCTCCGGGCGCGCTTTGAATGAGGTAACGTGGAAGTAGTCGCTTCCGTCGGGCGATTCCGCCGAGAAATAGTAGTTCGAGACGCAACAGCGCGTCGCGCTGGCGCGCACCGGATTGACCGAGTGCCAGGAATGGCGAGTGGTCTCCATGATGACCAGCCGGTTGAACAAGATGGGGATTTCCGTCGGCCGGCGAGCCGTCGGATCCCACAGCTCCAGGTTGCCGCCCCACTCGGAACTCCATTCGGGCGTGACGTAATACAGCACGTTCACGCGGCGATACTTCGACCGCGCCATGTCGTGGGAGTTGTCGATGTGCGGATTCAAAAACTGCCCGCGCGTCATGGCGCTGATGCCGCCGGCGTACAGCGACCGATCGCCGACCATTCCCGTGATGCCCGTAATACGCGCGACGGCGTCGACGACTTCAGGGGCTTGAAAGGCGAAGATCGCGTCGCGGATCAGCGAATTCATACCGTCCATCGCCTTGGACGTGTATTTTCGCTCGCGGAACGACGACATGAGCCGCATTTGAGACAAGGGTGGAAACGACCCGTGGATGCGCTCGGCGTCGGTCTGCGGCAACACGTCGTCAAGCACGGCAAAACGGCTCTTGACGGGTTTCCGATCGCGCGCGAAATCGGCCTGCAATCGGTCGGCATCGTTTTCGATCCGTTCGCAAATCGTTTTCACAAGTCGTGCTTGCATGTCCTTACTCTCCAAGGATGGAACGACGGTCTCGTTGACTGGCAAGTCGCCATCGGGTCAGGCCGCGAGTAGCCGGCGAATAAACCCCTGACCGTCGACGAGCGGGGGGTGGATGTTGACGCCGTGGTAAAACCGCTCGACCGCTCGAGCGATGGACCGCGCCGACGTGGGATCGAAGCTCACGTCGGGCTCGACGATGTCGCGCACATAGTCTCGTTCGGCCGCGACCAGCTTCAGCCCGTGCCGCCGAGCCTCCAATAACGGCAGGCCGAACGACTCATACAGCGCTGGGTAGATCACGGCGCGGCTGCTGGCGTAGATCTCGTCGATGCGACGGGCCGGCACGTAGCCGACGTTGTCGAGGTTCAGGCCGTGCCGTTGCTTTGCGCCGGTGATCCAACGGTGCAGTCGAGGAAACGCGACCGGCGAGACCGTCAAGCACAAGGACGGGAATCGCCGTTGCTGCGCCAGTAGGATCCAGGCTTCAATCAGCCGTCGATGGTTCTTGTGCGGCTCGCCCGTCGAGACGTAGCAAAAGTCGTGGATCTTGGCGGCGTTGCGCGACTCAGCGTGGCGCGCGGGATGCGATTCGAGCAATGCTTCCGGCACCAGGGGGGCAATACGGATGTCGCCGTCGGGGCCCAGCGCGCGGCGCAACAGATCGCACATGGTCGCCGTTTGCACGATGAACTGATCGGCATTCTTGCTGAATTGTCGAAACCACAACCGTTCGAAGGCGATGCGCAGGCGTTGCTTCCGCGGATACTCCGAGATGTCCGTGCGAGCGATGACGTTTTGATTCTGCACGAAGACGGCGACATGCCCGCGACAGCGCCGCATGGGCGGCAAGCTGCCGAAGCAGATGACGCGCGAGGCGGACTCAACGACACGCGACAGGCAGGCCTCGGCCCGCCATCTCCCGGCCAGGCTGGACGCGAAGCTGCTGACCATCATGCCGCTGGGAACGGGTTTGGGAGCCTGAAATCGCCGGTCGAGGATCAGGTGGCCAGTCGCGTCGGCAGCCAATGCGCGGAGCAATGCAACCAGGAGCGTGTTTCCACCTCCTTGGTGCACGTTGGGCGCGTGAATCACGAGCGGATCAGAACTCATACCACATCCTTGTGGTGTGCTGCTGGAGCGGATGAAAATTGCCGCCGGTCGAACTTCCAATCCTCGGTCTACAAGACGTCATGGGGGGTCGCTTCTCGCAGGCTGCGCACGGCCAGGATGGACGTCAATGTTGTCGCGCGCAGCTCCTGCCAGGAAATCGGCGCGGCGCCGCCATGCGCGAGCGCTTTGGCAAACGCGTCCAACTCCGCGCGGTGTCCTTTGTCTTGCCGGCCGCGCCAGATTCTTTTCTGTTTGCCGTGGGCCCAAATGGTCAGAGTGCGGAAGTCATCGATCACTATGACTCGTCCGCCGCCGATAATCTCGATGCGCTCCTTGGGACACGACGGATCGCCACCGGCCAGGTAGGCAATGTTGGTCAGCGAGCCATCGGCGTGGCGCAGTGTAATGAAACACCGGTCGTCGGTTACCGGCGGAGCATGAGGCCCACCGACCGATTCGGCATACACGCGCACCGGGACGGCCCCGGTCAGGAACGTCGCCAGGTCGATGGCGTGGCAGGCTTCACCAATGATGTGGCCGCCACCGATCGCGGCGTCATGAATCCAGTGATCGGCCGGCACCGTCGGGGCGTTGAAGCGAATGGAAACCGTCAGCGGCTCGCGAACGTTGGCCAGCCGGCTGCGCGCGATGCGGGCGGCCGGCGAGAATCGCCGGTTGAAACCCACCATCAGCAGCCGGGCGCCATGGCCCGTGGCCTCAAGCTCCTCTTCGATTTGGTCCAATTCGTCCAGGGTGATGGCCAACGGCTTCTCGACGAATACGTGCTTGTCGGCTCGGATAGCTTGGACGACCTGGCGCGCGTGCTGGTCGTGGCGGGTGGCGATGAAAACGGCGTCGACTTGCGGATTGTCGTAGACGTCTCGCTCGTCCGTGGTGGCGGTCGCAAAGCCCTGCCTCTTGCCGACGTGCTGGGCCGACACGCCGCCCGCCGAACACAGAACTTCGAGCCGCATCTTTGGGAGGTGACTCAACACGGGCAGCAAAACTGCGCTGGCAAAATCGCCCGCTCCCAGGCAGCCGATCCCAACCGCGCCAGTTGTCCTTTTCGCGTGGAGCTGCAGTTGCCGCGAGCGCGGCTCGTGGGACTGGTCGGGATACTCCAACACGATCCCCAGATACGGCTCGCGCGAGGTCTCGATCAGGTCGTAGGCAGATTCCGCTTGTTCGATCGGAAAGCGATGGGAGATCAGCGGAGCAAGCGACAGCCGTCCCGCGCTCACCAGGTCCAGCACGGCCTGCATGTTGCGTTGTTCGGTCCAACGGACGTAAGCGGCCGGATAGTCGTGCCCGCCGGCTTCGTATACCGGATCGTATCTGCCGGGTCCGTACGAGCACGAGACGACGAATTGCGCTTCCTTGAAATAGTATGGCCGGCGCGGCAAGTTCATGCCGACTGCGCCGACAACCACCACGCGTCCCTTTTTCCGGACGGCCTCGCCGGCAAGCTCCACTGGACCGTCGGACGGTGTCGCGGCGGCAATCAGCACGGCGTCGGCTCCCAGGCCGTGCGTCAGCGCGAGAACCTCATTCGCTGTAAGTCCGGGGTGAGCCGACTCGGCGCCCAGCGATACAGCGAGTTGACATTTCGACTCGTCCGGGTCGGTGGCGATGACTCGCGCGCCGGCAGCTTTCACCAGCGCCACGGTAAGCTGGCCCACCAATCCCAGGCCGATGACGAAGGCCGTTTCGCCGAGCGTCACCTGCGACAGGCGAACTCCTTCGAGCGCGATCGCTCCCAACACGGTGACCGCGGCCTGGTCGAAGGGGACGCCGTCGGGAACGCGAGCACACAAATGCCGCGGCACGCAGACCACGCCCGCATGCGGACCGTTCGAGGCCACGCGATCGCCGGGCTTGAATTCCTGCACTCCGGCTCCGCATGCCAGCACGACACCTGCCGAGCAGTACCCGAGACTGAGCGGTTTGTCCAAACGGTCCCAGATACTACGAACCGTCGGGCGCAGGCCGTCGTGGCGAATCTGTTGCAGCAGCTTGATCACCCGATCCGGCCGCTGTCGTGCGCGGCTGGCCAGCGATTGCCTTGCCTGTTCGCGCGATGCGCGTTCCGTGCCGGCCGAGATAATGGAAGCGCGATTGGCAATGAGCACGTGTCCGGCACTTACGGCGGGGACGGGCGCGGAGTCGACGCGCAGCCTTCCGTTGCGATGGTTGAGGGTCACATGCTGCATTGCTTGTGAATTCCGTACGGCTGGCCATCGCCGCGACGGCTCGTCGAGCGATGGAAGTTGGCAAACCACAGGAATGACAACGGATGTTCTGCGAACGGGAGGTCGCCCTGGTCGCTACTCTGATCGTTGGCTTTCGGCTGTCGAACCATACTTGCAACCGATCGACAATCCTCTCCGAATCCGTGAGGCCGCATTGATAACAGCGCGCGCGCTACGCACCAATGCCAGACCGGTGATATGTTGTTTGAATTGGTGGCGAGATAGTGCGATTCGATCAGGCTGCGTGATGTGATTGAATTGCGCCGACTAGCCTACGCAGTACGGCGACCTCGCCGAGCCATGGTATCGCAGTAGCAATCGTCGCGCTCGGCTCAGTAGCGTGCCGCGGTGGCAAGCCGCAGGTATGCCGCGGCGATCGTTTCGGGAAGGAAGCGTGCCTGCAGCGTGGCCAACTGCTCGGTGGGCACCACGATCGGCAATCGCTCGATCAGTTGCACGGTGCGCAAGACGTTCTCTTCGAGGCTACTTTGGTGGCACCGCAAGTTGAGTGCCGCCGGATAGTCGGCCAGGTGTTCGAGCGTGCAGTCCCGGTCGTGGTTGATCAGGTTGACGATCGGCTTGCCGGTGCCGATGTACTCGACGATCTTGCTGGGCAACTGGTGCGACGTGGAATTGCCGATATTCACCAACAGATCCGCGTTTTGAAGCGCGGAGGCAACTGTGGCGCGGTCGACCTCGCCGTGTAGGAAGAGATGCTTGCCGATCAAATCTCGATACGGCACGAACACGTGACTGCAGTCTTTCACGTCGCCGAAGAAGTGGAGTTGAGGAGACGGACCTCGCGACGTTCCGTCGACCAAGCGGCGCAACAGCTTGAGTAGATAATCGGGACTGCGGATATCGTTGTACATCCGACCGCAATAGACCATGCGAATCACGTCGCTTCTGTCTGCAGCGGGCCAGGCGACGTCGGGGTCGGGCGATGCCGGCGGCAAGGAGTGCAGCGGCGGAATGATCGAGACTTTGTCGGCGGCAATGTCGAAGGCACGCTGGTATTGCTCCCACGCGCCACGAGTCGTCAAGGCGACATGGTCGGCTTGACGCAGCACGGCCGCTTCTGCGCGATGATTCAGCCGGCCATACAGCCGGTGATTGTTCAGCGGGATATCGTGCAGCAGCGCAAAGGGATCGCCGACGTCGACGATCCAACGCAGGCGAGGGTTGCGGCGCTTGAGCGCCAGTCCGACCAAATGGCAGGAAAACGGCAACGAGACGGTAATTAACGCGTCGTACTGGTGCATGCGCATCAACCGCCGCGCGGCGCGCCATGCCGGCAGCACGAACGAGCACTGCGCATCGGGCCAGTACAGGGGCTTCCACAGCGCGTAGTAAGCGCCCGACGCCGCTCTAGCCAGCAGTCTCGCACGCGATGGACGGACGCGCCCTTGGGGCGCCTCGACGTCCGGACCGCCGCGCCCCTCGGGCCGGGCGAGCTTCTGCCGCAACGTAGCCGTCAGGCGGCTACCGACGCGCATGACGCGAACGGGCCCCAGCGCTTCGCGCGCCAGGCCGGGCTTCCACGCGCATACGACGTCGAGCTGGTGACCATTCTGAGCAAGTTGCTCGGCAATGGCTCCCCAACGAAAGGCGCGCGGTGACCTGGCCGGCGGGAATTCATGCACCACGATCAGAAATCGCATGCTGCCATCCCTTGCGGGGTGTCGTCTTGGCGTCGGCTGACGAAGGCCAGCATGCCATAAACGGTTCCAAAACTCATCGGTATCTCTTCAGCGCGAAAGCCCATCATCACGACGTAGGCGACGAACACGGCCGTAAGTGCGACCAGGCTCGACGCGTGCGTCGGTGTCTGCGACAGCCGGAAGCTAACGACGCTTCTGAGCGGGGCGAGCAGAAACGCGAGTAGCAGCGCCAGCCCCACGTAGCCGGTCGCGTACAGCGTGGCGAAGTAGACGCTGAGAAAGCTGACGGTGACCGCGCTGCCGAGGGTGAGCGTCAAAAGCAAGTTGGCATTGCCTAAGCCAACTCCCAGCAGCGGAAACGGCGTCTGCGCTACATATTCGTAGATGTAATCGCGATTGCTGACCTCGATGCCATCGCTCAAGATCGGCCGCAATCGATCGACCAAGACCCCCAGCAGGTCGGTGCTGCCGCCATCGTTGGCGACGGCCACGTACTTGAAGAGGAGCGCCGCGAGACCGACTGCAACTCCGGCTTGCGCGACGCGCGTCAAGTTGAAGTATCGGAACGGCCAGACCAACACCATCGCCACCACGAAACCAGCCATCGATCCGACGATGGCCGCGAGGCTGCCGGTCAAGAACAGGGCCGAACCGATCAGCGCCGCTCGAACCGACACCACCCGGTCCCGCCTGAAAAAATTCAAGAAGAACGGCAGCACGAGCCAGCTTGCCAGGTCGCCCGGCTCTTGAAAAGTGCCCACGGCTCGGTGAAATGCGTAGGTGTAGACACCGGCCTGCTCGGCGCCACTGGTGCCTAAGCGCGTCTTGGGTGGGACCGGTAGGCCGTATTGCTGCGCCACGTAAACGTAGATGGCATACCCGGCGACGGCCGCGGCCACTACCAGCGTGCGATTGACGACGACTTCCACACCACCGCGCGATAGCAGCCAATAGACCAGGTAGATTTGGGCGCCCACGGCTGCCAACGAGACGAGCCGCAGCGCGATGAACAGCGGATACGGCGTGGTGCCGTAATACGGCATCAGCGGCGCATACTCTCCGCCAATCGAATTTGCCAGCGATACGACGGCACCCCACGCCAGCAACAGTGCCAAGGCTGTCAGGCCGGGAACCCGCACCGGGCGCGCCTCCAACAGCAGCAGTGCAACGAAGCCGACCGTTGCGCATTGTGCGATCCACGGCAGCGGTACTCCGCGCGGTGCGTACCCTTGCAGCGTCTCGCCCACCAGCGAGCAGGTGTACACCCGCAGCGCGGTGCGCGTCAGCAGGTCGTCAGGCAATGTGGACATCGCTTGTGATAATCCTGGGGCGCAGGTGACCACATTCGGCAGCGACGATCGCTGCGCCGGGACTTGCGTGTGCCGCCTCGACGATTCCGTATCCCGCGCTGAACGGAATGCGTTCGCGACGCGTTTGTCCCGGGCGTCCGGGCCACGTCTCGCGCAAACGGAGGGCACGGTCGGCAACATCCGTGATGACGATCGCCTGTGGTTCCCATTCCACGATGCGAAAAACCGGTCGACCGTATCCCCGGTGCATACCGGCAAAGCCTCGGGGTCCAAAATAGAGACACTCGGCACGGGCCCGGTCGTGCAGCTCGAACAACCCTCGAGCGATTCGGCCCGGCTCGCGAGCTCGCATCGGCAGCGGCGACCAGTGCGCTTGCACGGATCGGTAACGATTGCGTTCGTGAGGATCGGGAGTGTACAGGTAAGAACCCGGATCGGCGAACACATCGTGCTCATCGATCGACAGTTCCAGGGACAGTTGGTCGTTGTGCGCGTGGGCACCGAGCCCGCTCTGCCGCCGCGGGCCGCAGCGCACCGCCAGATAGAGGCACGACGAGCGCCAAATGAACAGGCCGAAGTCGGGGTACGCAATTCGCTCTAGATCCTTCACGCCGACGGTGTCGGGCAGTTCGATACGGTACACATATCGATGCCAGCGGTTGGTTTCCGCCAAGCGCCGTTGGAGCCGATTCCATGGCTCACCGTTGCCATCGCGCGCCCCGATATGTTGGCGCTGCGGCGCTACGCAATGGCGCGCCGTCCATTGGATTCCGCCGGAGAGGCCGCGCACTAGCGCGGTTTCAATCCTACCGGTCCCAGCAAAGTGTGCAAAGTCACGGCGCTCGATCAATCCTGCAATTGCTGCCACCAGTGAACGGTGGTCCAAATGATTCTCGATCCAGTAGTTGGCGCGGTCGGAAAGTTCGCCGTAGTTTTCCAGATTCGCGAATCGTGCTTGGACCTCGCCGGTCGACGTTGGCGAGTAGACCGGCTGTAGATTGAGAAAGCGGCCGCTGTCGTTGTCGCCGACCTGATGAATTCGGCGCGTCGGCTTGGTCACGTGCAGCGTGAACTGGGCCATCCGTTCGAGCCGCTCGAAGTACCAGGGAGGAAATGGAGAGTCGCACTGGTCCGCCGGAAGCTCGTAGCGCGGCAGCGGTGCTGGCGCAAGACCGGGTCGACGGCCTACCAGGCAGTGATCGTACCGTTCGCAAGCGTCGCGCCGGTTTGGCCATACGGCCAGTACGAGCGCCGTGCCGAACGCGACCATTTCGGCCGACAGGCGATGGTAGCTCGTTGATGCCTCGATGTTCGAGCCATCGGCGGCAAACTGGCATCGTACTTCGGCGATGAGCTCTTGGACTGCAAGCGCCAGCCAGGCATCGACCGTGGCGCTGCGCGGCAAGTAGGCCGCCACGAACAGCAAACCCACGATATTGGCCAGGTAGTGGTTGCCGCGCCAGGTGTGCTCCCAGTCGAGGTTCTGGACGATGTGCCGGCCGTGCGCCTCGATGCCATCGACAAACGTCGCTTCGAACTGCGAGTCCCAAGTCGCGCCCGCACTGCGCAGCCAGTCGTAGGCCACCAACCAGTTGGCCGCGCGAATTCCGACATCCATGCTCGAACTCCAGTTGACGCCGAACCGCGGCGGATTCGTGGCGATGAAATCGAGCACCTGATTGCGAAACTCGCGGGCGTACACGTTTTGGTCGCGGAATCCCTCGATCCCGGAGGCGGCCAGCGCGTGCGCCCAAGCCAGTCGTGGCAGGTGCTGCATGCGCGCCAATTCCCAGGGGACTTTTACATCGGCGCCCGGGGCGTGGCCGAAGCGGATGTCGCGATACCAGGTCGCCTCGTTCCAGCGATAGCCCGACTTGAAATCGAGGTTCCAATCGATCGGCACGTATTCGGGATCGACGAGACGCCAAGCCTGCCGGGCGCCATCCAGGTTGGCCGAATTGATTCGACCGTGCAGCCAACGCCCGTCGCGACTGGGATGCACCGGCGGACCACTTTCGTAGCGCTGCCCGGAAAGCCCACGGCAGTGCATGCCGTGCCGCACGCGCACCCATCCCGATCCCAGCAGGTCGAATCGGTGGTTCAGAAAGTGGTCGGACGTTTCCCGCAGCGCGGTCAAATCGTTTGCGGTAAGCGGCGTGGCGACGTTGGGCCAATACGACTGCAAGGTTCGCGCGAAGGGAGCGCGACAGTACGTCGGGGATTGCAGGTCCGCGCGTCGGCGGCGGTGTTCGGCAACCGTGCGGGTTGCTCGCGCCATCGCACGCCGCGCAACGGTGTGCGGAGGGTTCGTACACAGCATGAACAGCAGGCGCCGTAGTTGCATCGGCATCCTATCGCGCGACGGCGCTCGTATTGGCCGGCAGGGGGTGCCACGCCAGTAGCATCCGTGCCCTGGCATAGATCAACAGGTTCAACGTTCCGGTAGCGGTACACAAGGCGATGGCAGCGCCCGCTGCGTGGAACCGTGGAATAAGCACGAGATTCATCCCGATACTCAACGCAAACGCGGCGCAGCCCAGGACCAGCAGCACCGCGAAGTCTTCGTATCGATAGAGCAGGTTTACATAGGGACTGCACGCCAGGCCGATCACGGTCGACACGCAGAGCATGCGGAAGACGGTGACCGCGCCGGTGTATTTGCCGGCATCGACGAGCGGAATGAACCACTCGGAGGCCCAGGCGGCCAACAGAACGAACGGCACGACCGCGTAAACCGCGTGGCGATATTTTGCGAAGACGGCTGCCAATTCGTCGGCCCGCGTGGCCCTTTGCGTCAGCGGCAACAACACGGAGTGGACCGCGGCCAGCAACAGCGCAAGCAAGGCGTGGTAGCGATAGGCCGCGCCATAGGTCGCCAACTGGAGCGAACTGTCCAGCCATTTGAGCATCAGCACGTCGACGCGCGTCAGCACAGCCATCGCCAGGACGTAACCCACCATGAGCGCGTATCCACCGGTGGCGATCTTTCGCCCGATGGCCCAAGCCTCCCGCGGTCGGCCCAGGCGGCTATGATCGAGGGTTGTCGCCAGTGCCACGACCGCCACCAGCGCCACGCAACTTGCCTGGAGCAGCAGCACTTCCCAGGCCTTGACGTTGGCACGCTCAAGCGCGATGAGCGCCACGAGCGCGGAGGCAAACAACAGCGTGCGCGCCAGCTCGAGCAGCGAGAATGCTCGAAACTTCAACTCGCGCTGGAGCGCTGCCTTGGCGAATGCCAGCAGATGGCCGGCAAATGCCGAAGCTGCAATCAGCGCGACGAGCAACGTGCTTCCGTTCCAAAAGCCGCACAGGACCGCGACCAGCGCGGCCAGCAGGCCGAGTTGCAGCGTCAAGAACGGCAGGGTCGCCCCCGCCAGCCCCAGCCGCGTGTAGCCGACAATAAATAGCCGGTTGAGATTGTCGCCGACCCCTTCGATCATCAGGCTGGAGACGGCCAGCGCCAGCGTCAGGCTGGCGTACTCGTTTGCCGGCAGGTATCGAATGAGCAACAAACCCGCGACACCCCACACGACTTTCGCGGCGAAGTCGCACAAGAACACGAGCGCGACAGGCGCCAGCGGCCTGGCTGCGACCGCCGCCAAGGCAGGTCGCGGTGCCAATAGCGGCGATCGGCGCGGCGGTGTGTGTACGCTAGCCACGGTTGCCGTCGCATTCGTTGTGAGGTTGGTATGCAAATAGATCGCCGTACACGATTTGGCGAGACTCCAACTCGAGCATGGTCACGTCCCGAGTCCGATGACTCTCGACGTGGCGGAATCGATAGTTCGGATCGAACGAGAGCAGCAAGCGGGGGATGTCCAGCGGCGAGTAGCCGAAGCTGTTGGCCGTGTCGCGATTCAACTCGACCAGAATGGACGGCTTGAATGTCCGCACGAGTCGCTCTGCGCCGCGCAGTACGGCCAACTCGCAGCCTTCCGCGTCGATCTTGATCGTGTCGAGACGAGACAAAGTCTGTCCCAGCACGTCGTCCAGCCGGCGCACCGGAACCGTCGTCTGCACGTCGTCGACCCAGTCCTGGTTCACCAGCGACGCGTGGCCGTGCATCGTGGGCTCGGGCGGTGCGTGCAACACGGCCTGCCCTGGCGCATCCGAAAGCGCGCAATCGAAGACTCGAATCATGCCGGCCTGGCTCAAGTCGACATTGCGGCGCAATCGGGCAAGCGTCGTCAGATTGGGCTCGAAGGCAAATACTTGGCCCTCCTCACCGACGCGTTGGGCGGCCCCCAGGGAGTAGTAGCCCAGGTTGGCACCGACGTCGACGAACACCGAGCCGGGTCTGAGCGACTTGAAGACGGTGCGGCTGCTGAGAATGTCGAACGCATGGAAATAGATCGAGCGGCAGAACCATTCGTCCATGCGCAACTCCATCGTCACTCCGGCCGCAACCTGATAGGGGCCGTCGGCGGGTATGGCGCCGATGCGGTGGGCAAGCTCCGCGATCCTTCCCCTGCCGCGGCACGTGGGATTCACCTTGTTCAGGGCGCGCAGCGCGCGGTGCAGCATCATGGGACTCCTCATGCGGCGCGACCCACTTCGACGTGGCCAAGCCAACCAGGATGGGGAACAAACGCCAACATACCGTCGCCATTGCGAGATTCGAGGAATGCTTCGCCTGCGACAGTGCCGCGATCAGAATGCACTGAAATCCTCGAGAACTCCGGCTTGCCCGTCGTCGGCAGTCCCGCGGGTGCTTCGCGAAACAGCTTGAGACTTTCGACGTCGAAGCCCATCAGCCGCGCCGCAATCAGGTCGACCGCCCACGGATTCCGCCCGGCGACAAGGCAGCCGCTGTACTTTGGCGAGGGCTTGAGCGGGCCGTCGTTTTCGCCGCCGACGATTCCGTCGACGACGCAAAGCATGCGCCGCTGCGTGGTGTCGTGCAGTTGGCCGCCAGCGTCGGCGTGAAATACGACGTGGGCCAGATCGGCCGCCATTCGCCAGGCCGAATCGTTGCCGTGCCAGTTACCGGAATCGCAAATCAAGGTTTCTGGCGACACACGCCGAAACGGCTTGATCGTGCGTCGATAGGCGATCCACGCCGCCTTGTACAGCACGTCGCCCCATACGGTTTGCCGTGCCAGAGCCTTGTCGAACAGCCAACGCTGGGCGCCGATCACCGCCTTGTCCGTCGGCGATACGCGCGACGGAAGCTGATCGCCGCCGGTCTGCGGAGTTCCCAAGCGATAGTGGATCAGGTAGTTCTTGTCCGTGTTGATTCCGACCAGACCCTTGAGATTCAACGTGACGCCCACTTTCTTGTGGACCTTCATTTTGGGCACGGAAATGATCGTATCGGCGTCGAGAATGGTCCGAGCAACGCAATACTCCTGCACGTCACCGGTGTGGTGCCGAATGGTTTGCGAGCGGTCGAAATCGGCGCCGTAGTAGTTGCCGCTGTCCAGGCCGTAAAACCGACTCTGACGGCCGAGGTTCACCACCACGCTGCCGGCCGGGTCGCCGGCCAGCCATTGGCGATTCCGCGAATAGCCGGGCAGGTCGGGATCGATGAGCGTGTAGTTGCGCAGATCGTAGCACTCGACCTCAAAGTCAAACCGATCGCGATAGAATTGTTGGATCGTGTCGATGCGTTGGGCCGCCATGAGCTGCGTCCAATTGCAGTCCATTTGCGGCGCGTCGGCGATCACCAGCCGCCCCGTTCCGCGGAGTGCGATGTACGCATAGTCGACGAGAGCGCGGATGATCGATGGATGCGTGATGGTCGCGAACAGATCGCCGCCGCCCGCGTGCCGGCTGCAGACGAAGTTGGGCTTTACCACCACCGTCTCGCCCGGCCGGATCAAGTGCCCCAGTGGGTTCCAATGCTCCGTGCTGTAGCGCTCGCGGTCGAAGCCTAGCCGGAGGAGCAACTTGCGCAGTAAGCGATACGGCAAGTTTGGCTGCGCGCTCCGCTCGCGAAACGCCAGCTCCGGAAAATCCGTATCGGGATGGAACGGGGGATCGGAATTGTAGCTGGCGTGCGCAATTCCGACGGCAACGTGTTCCACGAACCAGCCTTTCGTCTTGGGTCGAACGCGCGTGAGCGCGCCACGCGACCTCGTCAAGCAGCTAGCGCGGGGTACGCGCCGTGCCGCGACTCTTTCAGATCGCAGATAATCCATTTGAACTTGCCGGAGCTCGTCCGCTCGAAACGTGCCACCGGTTCGAATGTGCAGCGTGTCATGGGGCCGAGCAGGCGGCCAAACTCCTCGCGCATCAGCGCCAATTCTCGATCGACGGCCGGTTGCGACGTGCCGGCGCAGACCGTGAATCGCACGACCACTTCGTCGAGTTGTGCCTGGTAGAGTTGGACCTCGTGTACGGCGACCAGCCCCTTGAATGGATACGTAACGATTCCCGGCGCAAGCCAGCCGTGCTCCACGCTGTGCAAGTAGTCTTCGGTACGGCCCGCAAGCTGCGAAATCACCGGATAGGAGCGCCCGCAGCCGGTACACCCTTCTGCCACGAACCCCGGCGCCGTGTCGGTCATTCCGTAGCGCACGAACCCGTTGACGGTATTAAAGAGATTGGTGCCGATGATCTGCCGCGTGGAAGGGTCGACCTCGAAGAGCGAATACTGCGGCACCGCATGGTAGCAATGACGGTGCTCGCACCAGGCCGCCAGCACGGTCCGCTCCGCACAGCCATAAATGGCCATCAACTTCGTCGCAGGGAACGCCGTTTGAATCGCGTCGACTTGCCAGTCGTGTACCTCCTCGGAGTGAAAGAACATGGCCTTCGGCTGCGGAAACTTCAGCCCGCTGCGCAGGACTTCGCGCGCCAGCAGATAGAGGGCGCTCGGGTATCCGTGAAAGAACTCGATGCCGTATCGCGCGATCTGCTCGGCATAGTGGTCAACGTGCGCGCGCTGCAAATGCAGAATCGAGCAGCGGATCATGCGCTGATCGGGATATCGTTTGACGATCGTTCCGGGGTCGGTCAGCCCGCGGAACTCGGCACGTCGCGACTTGCCCGGCTGATATCCGACGCGGCGCCATTGCGAGTACACCGCCCCCAACTCGCGCATCTGGTCGGCGCAGGCATGATGAAATCGCAGGGCGTTGCCGGTGGTCCCGGACGTTGCGGCCAGTTCGAGCCTTCGGGACCGCCAATCCGTGGCCTGGATTCCAGCGAAGTTGTTGCGGAACTCGTCGCGGCCGAGCACGGGCACTTTCGCGGAGAATTCCTCGATGCTGGCGAGCGACGCGACGTCGATGCCGGACAGTCGTTCGCGGTAGAACGAACTCGAC
>JBBDYK010000251.1:0-19863 GCA_040901665.1 Pirellulales bacterium
GGGCTGGATCCCAAGTCGGCCGAGTTGCACGTAGGATTGGGTGACTTGGAGGCTGCTCGGACGCAGTGGCCACAAGCCATCGCCGCCTATCAAGCCGCCATCACCCTGGAGCCAACGCTGGCGATTGCCGAGGGACATCTGGCAGCCGCCTTTCAGGCCGCCGGCGCGCTTGAGGAAGCCGTCACGCACTATCGCCGGGCGATCGAGCTATCGCCGCAATACACGACGGCACATTACAACCTGGGCACGGCCCTGGATTCGCTTGGCCAACGAGAAGCGGCGGCGCGACTATTCGAGGCGGCCATCAATCTCGATCCGACTTATGTCGACGCCCACGTCAATCTCGGCTGCTACGATCATTCGCAGTTGGATATGGAGCGGGCGCTGGCAAGCTATGACCGCGCACTGGCGCTCTCGCCCGACTCGGCCAAAGCGCGCTACAACCGGGCGATGTGCCTGCTGACCAATGGCAAGTTGCGTGACGGCTGGTCCGACTACGAATGGCGCATGCGTGTGCCCGGATTCCCAATGCATTCATTCGACCGCCCGCTGTGGGATGGATCGGGATTTCAGGGCAAGACTCTCTTGGTGCATGCCGAGCAAGGACTGGGCGACACGATGCAGTTTGTCCGGTACTTGCCACTAGTGCGGCAGCGTGGCGGACGCGTCATTCTGCTCGTCGACGCCGTGCTCGTGCAACTGTTGCAGCAGTCGGGTTGCCAAGACGTGTACCCTCACCCGCGTGACTTGCCGGACTTCGACGTGCAAGCGCCTCTGATGAGCCTGCCTGGTATCTTTGGTACGACGCTCGAAAACATCCCCGCCGAAGTTCCCTACTTGTCCGCCGATCCGGGCCTCGTTGCCGTGTGGAACAAGCGTTTGAGCGGCATCGCAGGGTATCGTGTGGGAATCTGCTGGCAGGGCAATCCGTCGCTCGACACCGACCACATTCGATCGTTTCCGCTGGCCGTCATGGAGCCGCTGGCGCGCGTACCAGGCGTGCGGTTGGTCAGCCTGCAGCGGATGGCCGGGCTCAACCAGCTAGCCGGCCTGGCAGGCAAGTTCGACGTCGTTGATCTTGGCCCCCAATTCGAAAACGAAGCTGGCGGATTCCTCAACGCTGCGGCGGTGATCGCCAACTTGGACCTGGTGATCACGGCTGACACGGCCATTGCTCACCTGGCGGGAGCGCTCGGAGCGCCAGTCTGGCTGGCGCTTGCCCGACAGACGGATTGGCGTTGGCTGCGCGATCGCAGTGATACGCCATGGTATCCGACGATGCGGTTGTTTCGACGAAGCGCCACGGAAGATTGGCCGCAACTCTTTGTGCGCATGGCCACAGACCTGCGCGGTCTGGTCGAGAACGCAGCGCCGCGGTCCGACGATTCACACTCCCCGGAAACGGCGATCGCCCTGGCGGATGCGCTGGCCGATCAGCAGCAGTACCGCGAGGCCCAGCAACATCTCGATCGAGCCATCCAACGCGTGCCCGATCGAGCCGAGCTGCGTCGCCGGGCGGGAGATGTGCAAGCGCGGCAAGCCCATTGGTCGGCGGCAATTGCCCACTATCAACAAGCACTAGCGCTCGACCCGACCGACGCAGTGGCCGAGTGCCACTGGGCCATGGCCCTGCAAGCTCAAGAGCAAAACGAGCAGGCGAGCGAGCATTATCGACATGCGCTCGAGCTTGCCTGCGGCCACGTGGACACTCTGCTGGAGCTCGGCGGCTCGCTCACGTTGTTTGGCAATCTGGCCGAAGCAACGCGATGCTACGAGCGCGCGCTCGAGCTGGAGCCGGCCAACGACGTCGCGCTGTCGAACATCGCGTCGCTCGCCCGCCAGCTCGATCGATGCGACGAGGCGCTCGCGTATCTGGATCGCGCGATCCATAATGCGCCCGACAACGCACTGGCGCACTTGGAGCGCGGCGCCATGCTGCTGCATCTGGGCGATTTTCGCCGCGGCTGGGACGACTATCGCTGGCGCGCAAAAGTCGGCAAGCGGGCCTGCGACTGGATCCAAGGACCCGAGTGGGACGGCAAGGCGTCGCCGGATACCAGGCTCTTGATCTACGCCGAGCAAGGGCAGGGCGACGCGATCCAGTTCGTCCGCTTTCTGCCGCTTGCGCGGCAGCGCGCTTGCAGCGCGGTGTTGATCGCACACGATTCACTCGTGCCGCTGTTTCGGCAATCGGGCTACGGCGAGGTACGCGGGTTCTCCGATCCGTTGCCCGAGTTCGATTGCAAGATCTCACTGATGGACTTGCCCTACGTGCTCGAAACCACGGTGGAAACGATTCCAGCCGAAGTTCCCTACCTTTCGGCCTCCGACGATTTGGTTCGACAGTGGGCGGCGCGACTGCGCGACGTGGCTGGCTTTCGCGTGGGCATATGTTGGCAGGGGAGCACCGCGTTTGCCTACGACCGCTTTCGGTCGTTCCCGTTGCAAGCGCTGGCTCCTTTGGCCCGCGTGCCCGGCGTGCGGCTCGTCAGCTTGCAAAAGGGGGCCGGGCTCGAACAGCTCGACACATTGGCCGGCGAGCTTGGGGTGGTCGACTTGCGACCAGAGTTCGATCACGAGAAAGCGCCGTTCTTCAATGCCGCCGCCGTGATCGACAACCTGGACCTCGTCGTGGCCGCGGATACGGCCATTGCGCACCTGGCCGGTGCGATGGGAGCACCAGTTTGGCTTGCGTCGTCGGCCCGATCTGATTGGCGCTGGTTGCGACACCGCGAGGATTCTCCCTGGTATCCGACAATGCGCATTTTTCATCAGCAAGAGCGTCGCAAGTGGGACGAGCTGTTCGAGCGCATCGCCGCCGAGCTTCATGTCTTAGCCCAACGGAAACTCGCTGATATTTGAAAGTCGCAGCGACGGACCGCGTCAGCCACCCGCCGGATCGAAGTCGCAGATGGCAACGTGACCGAAGCAATCGTCCAGCTCCACGGAAATCTGCCCAGGTTCGCGGCCCAACCGCCCAGTCAACTCGTCGTACAAACGCCCGGCAATATAGCGTGCCAGCAGCTCCGTGGTGGTGTTGGCCAGCGGCAGCAACACGCAATCGCCTCGCGGGAAGACCCAGCGGCGGTCCTCGAACGTCGCTTCCACTTCGCGCTCGCTCGCCACGACGTGGATCGCCCCATGCTCGGTCGGCAACAGCACACGGTGATCCAGCGCGTCGACGATTTGCATGAGCAAGTCGCGCAGGGCAATGAAGTCGACGACGTAATGGTTTTCGTCCAACGGGCCGGCGACTTCCGCCGTCACCCGATAGTTATGCCCGTGCAACGGCTCGCACACGTCGCCGTCGTAAGTAATGAAGTGTGCGGAGCTGAAAACGAGATAGTCCTTCGACATCCGCACGCGATAGCGATCGGCCACGTTCGGTACCTATAGCAGGGCAGTGCATTTTGCGGCGCACAGCGTCCTACTGCGCCAGTCGAAACGGCGCCTTGATTATGCCATCGCGCAAGGCGGCGAACAAACCGGCGGCCAGCAGGTCGGCCGTCGTGCCCGGATTGCGTTGGTGATCGTCGCCCCGCAGCCAGAAATCCAGATCGGCCAGGGCCTCGTGATACCCCTCATGACCGGGACGTCCGGCAGCTAGCACGGCGGCCGCCATGCCCGCCGACTGATGTGCAACGTCGGCGCCGCGGCGCCGCGCAATCAGGCTGTCGGGAAACTCGGCCATCAAACGCAAATGCACGTGGACCACGGTCGCCGACAGCGACATGCCGACGGCCAATGCCTCTTGCAACCAGGGGACAACCACGTTCAACACATGATGAAAGTTCTCGGCGTATTGCCGTGCGACCATGTCGCGCTCGGCGCCCAGCCGCATGGCGGCCAGCAGAGCCGGCGGCGGCTCGTCGTGCACGTCCGCGGTGTCGCTCGTTCCCAGTCCACCGGGCGCCGCCAGGCGGATGGCCGCGTACACGTCGCGGGCGTCGTCGGGCGACAGCCGCGCCAACACGTCCACGACTCCGCGGGCCAGCGGTATGGCGCGCGGCACTTTTGCCAATGGCGCCAGCAACAGAATTGTTCCCAAGTTCGTGTTCGTGCCGACGGCGCGGCGCGTGACGTCAACCGCGGCGAATACCGTTTGCCCCAATGGCAACTCGACGGCTTCGTCAAAAACAGGCGCGGTCGCCACGGCCGCGACGAGAAAGTCGGGATACGTCGAATCGTCGAAGTCGGCTCCGCGATGGACGTTGCCCGGCTTGGGCGCGGTGGCCTCGATGATCGTAGCCAGCGCCGCGCACTGCCCAATCGATAGCGGCAATTCGCCGGCGGATGCCGATCGATCGTTCATCGGCTCACTCCGAACGGCGGTCGGACGCCACGGCCAACGGATGCGCCTGCAAGAATTCCGCTACCAGCGGCACGATCCGCTCGTAGGCGTCTTCGACCACATAGTGTCCCGCGTCCGCGAGTCGATGCACTTCGGCGCTGGGAATGAAGGTCAAGAACCGCTCGAGGAAATCCGGCGTGAAACACCAGTCTCGCATGCCCCAGACAAACGTCCAAGGTCGATTGGCCAGGCTCGGCAACCCTCGCTCGATCTCCAGCAGCGTGGCGTAGCTCGGATGCGCGGGCGACATGGGAATGTCTTCGACGAATCGATAGATCGCCTGGCGATGTTGCCAACTGTCGTACGGCGCGAGCAATCCCGCCCGCACGGCCGGCGTCATGCGCTCGTGCTTGCAAACGGCCATCCGTAGTGCCGCCCGCGCAAAGGCGTTGAGCCCTTGAACTGCGATTCGACCCAAGCCAGGGATGCGACAGGCCCGAATCCGCCAGGGCATGCGGTTCGAGCGAAACGCGGCCGTGTTGAACATCACGAAGCGGGAAAACCGCTCGGTCTCGGCCAGCGCAGCGCCCAGCCCAATCGCGCCCCCCCAATCGTGCGCCAAGAGCGTCACGTCGCGCAAGTCGAGCTTCTGCACCAGCCGGGTCAAATTGTCGACGTGCTGCGCCAGCCGATAGGCGTAGTCGCGGGGCTTGTCGCTGCGTCCACAGCCCATGTGGTCCACGGCGATTACGCGATAGCGCGGCGCCCACGCGCGGATCAGTTCCCGCCAGTAGAACGACCAGGTCGGATTCCCATGGACGGCCAGCAGCGTTTCGCCGTCGCCTTCGTCCACATAAGCGTAGCGCAGACCGTCGAGCTCGATGGCTCGCGATTCGCAGGGAAAAAGCGACTGCCAATCCGCGTCTGCCGACATGGCGATCCTATTCAAAGGCAAAGTCAACCGCACCCTAATATACCGGTCCCCGGGCGGCGGGGCAGGGGAGCGGCACGAGGCAGGTTCAAAAACCGGTTCGCCTGTGGCCGTACCATGAAGAATTGGGCTGCGACGTCCCGCGGATAGGGTAAGATTGGGTAGCGCGCCGACGGTCGATTTTCGCCCCGGCGCTAACATTTTCGTGGAGCTCGTGTGGCTGACCAGGCATTCCAACCCGAGCATTTCATCAACCGCGAGTTGAGTTGGCTGCAATTCAACGCGCGCGTGCTGGAAGAGGCCGACGACACCTCCAACCCGCTGTTGGAACGTTGCAAGTTTCTCTCCATCTTCAGCTCGAACCTGGACGAGTTTTTCATGGTCCGCGTGTCGGGACTGCGCGAGCAGGCCTTTGGCGACGGCGCGCCCCAGGACTATAGCCCCGACGGTTTGCGGGCCATCACGCAATTGCAACTGGTGGCCAATCGCACGCAGGAGCTGGTCGCCGCGCAGTATCGCTGCTGGAATGAGTCGGTGCGTCCGGCGCTCGAGGCCCAGGGCATCCGCCTGTTGGCGCACGACCAGTTGAACGACGCGCAGCGCGAGGCGCTGGATCGCTTCTTCCGCGAACGGGCGTTCCCGATTCTGACGCCCATGGCGATCGATCCCAGCCATCCCAGCCCGCATTTCCACAACCGCCAGCTCTACTTGGGCGCCATGCTCTCGCGGCGCCACGGTTTGGGGCCGAAGCAGTTGTTCGCGGTGGTGCAGTTGCCGCAAGTGTTGCCGCGTTTCGTGGCGTTGGGATCCGAGGACGATTCGACGTTCATCCTGTTGGAGGACGCCATTTCCGCCCGGCTGCCCGAGCTGTTCGGCGGCTTCGAGGTGTTGCACTCGGCGACGTTTCGCATCACGCGCGACAGCGATATCGAGCTGTTGGAGCAAGAGTCCGATGACATGCTGCGGCTGATCGAAGAGCGATTGAAAGCCCGGCAGCGTGGCGACGCGGTCCGTCTGGAAGTGGGCACCGGCGCCAACGAGGAGTTGGTCCGCAAAATCATCGAAGAGGAATCGCTCCGCGACGCAGCCGAGGGACCGGCCGAGAAATATAGCGAGGTCTATCGCATCTCCGGCCCCTTGGACCTGACCGGCTTGATGGAACTGATCGAGGTGCCCAATCGCGACGAGTTGCGAGCCAAATCGTTCACACCCCAGGTGCCGCGCGACTTGCTGGCTCGCCGCGGCGAAGACCTGTTCGCGGTGATCGCCAAGCACGACCTGCTGTTGCACCACCCCTTCGATTCGTTCGACCCGGTGGTCGAGTTCGTCAACGCCGCGGCCAAGGACCCCAAGGTGCTGGCCATCAAGCAGACGCTCTATCGGATTACGGCCGATTCACCCATCACCCGGGCATTAATGCTGGCGGCCGACAACGGCAAGCACGTCACGGCGCTGGTGGAGCTGAAGGCCCGCTTCGACGAGGAGCGCAACGTCGGTTGGGCTCGACAAATGGAGCGCTCGGGCGTGCACGTGGTGTTCGGCTTCCTCGATCTGAAAACTCACTGCAAATTGTCGTTGGTGGTGCGACAAGAGGGCAACGCGCTGAAGCGCTACGTGCACCTGGGCACCGGCAACTACAACCAGATTACGGCCCGGCTGTATACCGACTTCGGTTTTTTCACTGCCGACGAAAGCATCGGCGACGACGCCTCGGCGCTGTTCAACCTGCTCACCGGCTACTCTCAGGGCCATCACTGGCAGAAGCTGGTTGTCGCGCCCGAGGAACTGCACCGCCGCACGATGCAGTTGATCGAAGAACAAACCGAGAGGGCCAGGGCCGGCCGCCCCTCGCGGATCTTTGCCAAGCTCAACTCGCTGGTCGACTATCGCATCATCGAGGCGCTCTATCGGGCCAGCCAGGCCGGCGTACCCATCGAGCTTTTGGTGCGCGGCATCTGCTGCCTGAAACCAGGCTTGCCGGGCATTTCCGACAACATTCGCGTCACCAGCATCGTCGATCGTTTCCTGGAGCACAGCCGGCTGTATGTATTCAGCCCGGACGACGAGGCCCAGGTGTTTCTTTCCAGCGCCGACTGGATGCCGCGCAATTTTCACCGCCGCGTGGAAGTGATGTTCCCCATCGAGGCGCCCGATCTGAAAGACCGCATCTTGAACGAAGTGATTCCGATCTACCGCCGCGACAACCAGCGAACCAGGCTGCTTCAGCCCGACGGCGCCTACGTCCGCATCGAGCCGGCTCCCGGCGAGGAGCCGCACCGCGCGCAAGTCGAATTCCTGCAGATTGGCGGCGAGACCACCGGCCGAGCCGCCAGTACCGAAGGCGCCACCAACGGGTCGCTGCAAGCGCACGCATTGGCCCACGATCCGGCCGGCGCCGGTTGACGCCGTCGCTCAGTCGGTCTTGGCGATGGCGGTAGTCAGCAGGTCAGGCAAGTTTTTCAATCGGCGCAAGTCGTCGACAACCCGCGGATGCGCGAAGATTCGCACCCGCTTCACGTAGTCGTCGAACTGCGTGCGCGCCAACGTATGCACCACCGGCGACACTTCCACCAGCGAGCGATAGCGGTCTTCCTTGGGGGAGTAAACGTCGATGGTAATCTCCACTTCGCGTTCCACCGGCGGCGCATCAAAGAGCACTTCGTGCGGGGCGACGATCCGTCCCAGCGCCGCGCTGGCTTGCTGCGAGAACTGCTGCGCGCAGGCGGCCAACCACGGATAGGGCCGCCGTGCCAGCCTCTGATACAATTCGGGCTGCTCCAGAATGCTGTACTGCGCCAGCCGCTTGTACAAGCGCCGATGTGGTCCAAACAGCCCGTCCAGCAATTCGCCGGCAGGGCTGCCCCCGCTGGCTTGCCGCAGCGCGTCGATCCATTGCACTTCGCTCAAGCGGAAAAGCTGGTCGAGATCGAGCAACCCGTGCAGCAGATAGAATGCCCGCTGCAGCATGGCGGTCGCCGCGCGCACGCCGTGATGCCAGTACACCTCGCTGAACATCACATAGCGTGCGAACACCATCATCTCGGCGGCCGTCTTGCCCTTGTCGGTAATGGCCAGCCCATCGCCGGCAGCATTCAAGCACAGGCTGCCGATCAATCGCTGCTGGTCGAAATTGCGGCCGTAAGGCACGCCGGCGTGTAAGCTGTCGCGCGTCAGGTAGTCCATTTTGTCGATGTCGATCGGGCCCGAGAGCATGCTGGCCAGCAATCGCGATTTGGCTTCGGCGGGCTTGCCCGAAACCAGCGCCACCACGTCGCGCGGTTGAATGGCCCAATCGTCGCGCAGCGCGTCGGCGATCTCTCCTTCCAACAAAAAGCTGTTGGCGAACAGCTCGTGCTGGGGAACGCTGGGCAGGTGGATGTCCTCGATCGGATGACAAAAGGGCCAGTGCCCCAGATCGTGCAACAGCGCTGCCACCAGGAACAATTCGGCGTCGGCCGGTGTGACCAGGGCCTCGAATCGCCGGTCATACGACAATTGTCGCAGAAACAACAGCGCCAGCCGATACACGCCCAGCGAATGCTCGAAGCGAGTGTGGATGGCGGCCGGATAGACCAGCGACACGAGGCCCAACTGGCTGATTCCCGCCAGCCGGCGGAATTCGGCCGTGTCGATCAAGGCGCGTACGCGATCGGTCAGCGGGACGTTGAGCTCCGGCGGAATGCGGAGCATGGCCTTGCCCCCGTCGAGCGCGGCCACTTCCGCCAGGCTGCGTATCGCGCTCATGGCAGCCGAGCCTCGCGAGGAAGGTGTCGATGCGTCAGAGCGTGGCCGGCGCCGACACGGTCCATAGCGCCGGCATGCCCAGCGCAAAGCGCAGCAGCAGGCACACCAGCACGAAGAATGCATAGTGCATTGCGGCGCTGCCAAAGTCCAAGTCGAGCGTTGCCCATGCGACCGCAGCTCCAACGGAGATGAATATCGGCGCGACGAACACCCATTGCCATGCCTCGCCCGTGATGATGCCGTATTCGGGCAGCGGCCAATAGGCGCCCCACAGTGCCGCGTATGCCAGCCCGCACAGCGCCGCGCGCAGATAGAGCGAGCGGCCCCGATAAGGCTCCAGCTCGTCGTCGCGCAGGAAAGTATATCCGGCCACGACCAGCGGCGCCGAGATGATCGCCAGCCCCGCCACGATCACCGGTAGCTTGTTGGTGACCATTCGGCCCAGCAGGAACGCCAGCCCCAGCGTGACCAGCGACGCGCCTACGATGCCCACCACCACGACCGGCTGAACCTTGGTGTCCACCCGCGCTATTGGCTTGAGCACCGCGCGCCCCTTGGCGTCCTTGCCGCCCGAGGCGAACTGCTCGGGCACGTGGACCTTGATCTCTTCGGTCGGCGCCTGGGGAATGGTGATGACCACCTTGCACTTGGGGCAGGGGCCCTTCAGGCCGGCAAACTTGTCGCCGACCGAAAAACGTGTCTTGCAACCAGGACAAACGACGGAGATCGGCATGAATCAGCCCGGGACGTGAGCAATCGAACAGACAACTGCGCCGCGTGTGCCGTCGCAACGAGTGGGAGCCCAGGGCGGTCTGTTCCGACTGATTAGTTTGGCACAGGCGTCCCTGAAGTCAAGCGAGTCCGATTGGCGGGGCGCGGAGACACCGTTCCATCCCGCCGCGGACCGCTCGCATGTGGCGTGGCCGCGCACTAAACGCCCAGAAATTCCGCGGAGAATCTCAGTCGTCGCTCGACAGATCCCCCTCGGTGATCATGTTGAAGCCCTTGTTGGCCAAGGTGTCGAGCCCCATCTCGATGTTGTCGACCATCAAGGCCACCGCCGGTTGCCCACGGGGCCGAACCAAAAGCGGATAGGCCTGGATGATGTTCACTTCGGCCTGCAGCAGCGCCGTGCAAACTTGCAACAACGGTTGATGACCCGTGGGCAGCTCCACGCCGATAAGGTCGCTCTCGATCATGGCCAGTCCAGCCCGCTCCAGAATCTCACGACCTTGCTCCGGATGACTGAGCAGAAATCGGACGAAGGCGCACTCGGCCGAATCGTTGATCGACAGCGCGACGATTTTGACCCGGCTCCCCTCGAACCGCCGGATGACCTCGAGCAATTGGCCGACCCGATTCTCCATGAACACGGTGAACTGGCGGATCGACGGATAGTTCCGTCCCCGCATCGTGGAGAATCCCGTTCCCGTGCCTTCACCAATGCTCATAGGAACCCATGAGAGGGTTGACCGACCTCGCGTGCGACCGCCAAAAGATGGCTGGCGAGCCGCCGCGATGCATCGTAAACCGCCTAACTATAAGGAATTGACGCCGATGCGTCAACGTTGGGCCGCAATTGTACTGGGCCCCGACGACCCTCATTGGCTAAGATCGGGTGCCTACGCTGACCACCATTGTGAATCATCCTTGCCGTTCGCAAGTCGACCCCTTTCCCTGCGACACAACCCGCCATGCTCCCCGAACACGAAATCGAGATTCGCGTCCGCTATCAGGAAACGGATGGCCAAGGCCGGTTGCACCACGCCAACTACTTCACGTACTTCGAATTGGGCCGCACCGAGTTGCTGCGCGCGGCCGGCTTCAACTATCGCAAGCTCGAGGAAGAGGGCTGGATGCTGGTCGTCTACGAGGTGACTTGCAAGTATCACGCGCCGGCCGCGTTCGACGACGTGCTGCACCTCAAGACCATTGTCGACTTCGCCCGCGGCGCCAAGGTGATCTGCCGTTACGAGGTCCATCGCGACGAGACGTTGCTGGCCACGGGTCGGAGCGTGCTGGCCTGCATCGATCGCGAGGGGCGCGTTTGCCGGTTGCCCAACGAGTTGCTGCTCAATCCGGCCGACGCGCCGAATTGACTTCCATTGTCAGCTCCGCGGCCACGCGCTGCATGAGCTCGCTCCAATCGCCATGCCGCGATTGGCGAAACAACCGCATCGTTGGATACCAAGGACTGTCGCAGCGATCGGCGAGCCAGCGCCAGTCGGCGCCCACGCTCAGCAATAACCACACGCGCGCGCCCAGCGCTCCGGCCAGGTGCCCCAGTGCCGTGTCGGTCGTCACCAGCACCTCCAGGTTGCGCAGGATGGCGGCGGCGTTCAGAAACGCGCCGTCTTCCACATCGTAATCGGGCCGCAGATCGGCAATCTCGAACGCGCCGCCCAGCGCCGCCATCTGTTCGAGCCCAAAACTCTTCTGCAAGCACACCAGCCGCGCGCCGTCGACGCGCGCCAGCGGAGCAAACTCGCGCAGCGGCATCGACCGCCAGCGATCGTGAGGAAACTGGGGATTGCCTTGCCAGCCGATGCCGACGCGAAAGCCCGACACGCCGCGCAGCCGCTCGCGCCATTGAGCGACGAGCGTTTCATCCGCCGCCAGGTAAGGCACCTCCGCCGGAATGTTCTCTAACGTCGTACGCAGCAGGCCCGGCAGGCTCAACAGCGTCGCATGCACGTCGAACGGGGCCGGCGAAGTCCCTTGGACCACGAGCGGTCCAATGCCGCTGTGCGTCAAAAGCGGAATGAGCGATGGCTGCACTTCGAATTGGACAATGGCGCCTTGGGCCTGCAGCAATGGCACATAGCGCGCAAACTGCAGCGTGTCTCCCAGTCCCTGCTCCGCGCGCACCAACAACCGCCGCCCCGCCAGCGGCGTTCCGTCCCACTCGGGCTGCCCTAGCGTCGGCCGGGTAAACTCGGCCCGTCGCCAACGCCATTCGTACTCGGCCCATCCCCTGTCAAAATTCCCCAGTGCCAGCCACATGCGCGCGCGATTGTAATGGGCATCGACACAGTCGGGGTCGAGCGCGATCGCCTGGTTGAAACAGGCGAGGGCTTCGTCGTACCGCCCTTGCTGCTCGTAAACCGTGCCCAGGTTGTTGTGAGCCGCGACGAACCGCGGATCGAGTCGCAGAGCTTGCTGGTGGGCAGCCCGCGCCAGATCGAACCGCCCCAACGAGCGCAGGGCCTCGCCCAGGTTGCAGTGATAGATGGCGGCATTGCCCCACCGGCGGATCGCCTGGCCGATCAGTGTCGCGGCCTGCTCGTGGTTTCCCGTTTGGTGAGCGATCACCCCCAACAGATGCAGCGCATCGGGATGGTCAGGGTGGACGGAGAGGACCTCGCGATAAAGCGGAACGGCCTCGGCCAACCGGCCCTGTGTGTGCAGTGCTATCGCGGCGTCGAGCGTTTCCTGGGGCGTTGGCATGGCCAGTTGGAAGACAGCCGGATTGCGTTTGCTCGCCCAGGCCGGGGCAACTAAGATTCACAACGTAAGTCGTCACCGGCTCGGCCAAAACTCTCGGGACAACACTTTTCGACGATACCACTCCTGGACGCAACTTTCCATGACATACCTTGCGGCGATCTTGATTATCGGCGTGTTGATCTTCGTTCACGAGCTGGGGCACTTGCTGGCCTGCTGGGGCACCGGCATTCCGGTCGCACGGTTCTCCATCGGCTTTGGGCCCGTGCTGTGGACCTGGCGCCGGGGCGATACCGAGTACTGCTTGTCGGCCATTCCGCTGGGCGGCTACGTGATGCCGGCCGTCGAATCGGAGGAGGATTTCTTTGCCGTGGCCGTCTGGCGGCGCATCGTGATGTGGCTGGGCGGTCCGGCGGCCAACTTCGCCTTCGCCGCGTTGATTTTGGCGGTTGTCGGCGTGGCAGTGGATGGATTTTCGCTGTACGGACTGCTCGTCGAACCGTGGGTCGAAGTGGCGCGGCAGTCGTGGCACATCGTCACCGTGCTGCCCAGCGCGTTCTTGCACCCCAGTCAGTTGTCCGGCGTTGTGGGCATCGTCTCGGTGGGTAATTCGTTCGTGGGGGCCGGCTGGTTGCGAGCCGCACAGTTCGCCGTGTTGCTGAGCCTCAATTTGGGCATCTTCAATCTCTTGCCCATCGCCCCGCTCGACGGTGGTAAGATTTTCTGCGCCTTGTTGGAAAAGTTACATCCACGATTGGCCCGCTTGCACACCGGTTTTGCAATTGCCGGTTTGGCGCTGCTGCTGGTGCTGTTTGTCTATACCACCGTATTGGACGTGGTGCGCCAGTTGGCCTGACAGTCAGCCAGGAGCGAAACAGGCCGCCAGCTGCGAAACGAATCGCCCCGTTCCCAGTACGACGCGGGGCTCGCGCTTCGCTGCAAATCGCGCAGCCGTCGCGCCAAGCATCGATTTTGGCACAGCCAACTTGCATCGGTAGCGAGCGCTTTCGGATTCCGCAGGTCTAACGCACATTTGGCACATGACGTGCATCCCGACCATCCATCGGGGCGCAAGTGAAGCGCCCGGATTCGTCGGACCAAAGGAGCAGGCCATGAAACGCATCGCGTTGGGTCTTCTGGTCGTCGTCGCGATCGCCTTCGCAGCGACGCCGGCCGAAGCCCATGGAAATGGACATGGGCATCATTCACCAGGCTGGCACGGCGGGCACCACGCCGGCTATGGTCCCAGGCACGGCCCAGGCCCCGGCTGTTATCCGCCGCCGCGAGTTCATTATCGGCCGGTGCCGGTCGCGATAGCGCCGGTGTATCCGGTCTACCCTGCGTACCCGCCGCCGGCGCGTCAGGGCTTCAGTTACTTCAGCCCTGGCTTTTCGTTCTCGTTCAGTCGCTAACAGGCTCGCGGCGCCGCGTGCGGCAGCGAACAAGACCGGCTCCCTGCAAATGGGAACCGGTCTTGGTGCATTTTTGGAGGTTGCCGTTCGCTTCGGTCGGCGCTAGTAGAACTCCGACAAGCGGTTCTGCAGGGACAGCGTCACCATCTGATCCACGCGATTGAGCTCTTCGGCAATGATTTCGAGCTGCCAGACGAGCTTCGCTTCCTCCGGCGCGTTGGCGAGCTCTTTGGCGCGCTCGACGCGTAAGCTGGCCAACTCGATGGTGGCTTGCATGCGATCGAGGTCGATCGGCTGGTATGCGCCCGGCACGCGCTCGTTGGCCGAGGTGGCAATTCGCAATTGCTCCTGGTCGTCTTGCAGTTCCAGTTCGGCGCGTCGCACCCAAAAACTGAAGCTATCGGCTTTGCCGCCCCCCTGGGCTGCTGCCAGTTGCGCTTTGGCGAAGTCCACGTCGTCGGCAAACTGCTCGACGACTCCTTTGGCCAACGTACGCGCGACGCGCCGGTTCATTTCCTGCGCCTTGGCCAACCGCAGCTCGGCCAACCGCAATTGAGCCTGGGCATAACGGGTGGCAAAATCGCCAGCGGCTTGCTTGAGCTGGGCGGGATCTTTCTCCGGCGGATCGGCCGAGCGCGCTTGGTGCAGGGCCAGGCCGGTAATCGCCAGCATCACGACCACGGCCGCGAATTGTCGAAGGTTCATCGTCGTATCCTCACAGTGAGAGATGGTGGCACACCGAAGCGCGAGAGTCCTTCTCACGCGCGGCCCGGGCAACGCTAAAGGTCGAGCCAAGACTGCGGCATTGCCGCGAAATCTTCGGGAAAAACGGCATTCTAGTCCTGCTGGTCCCTTTTGCAAACAGCAGCCGCACGACCCTCGATGGCGTGCACGCGGTGCAACATCGTCGCGGTTGCAAGATGGCGCAGGTCGCCTGAGCGAGATTTGCGGAATGCTTGCAGTACATGGTGACCCGCGACATTCCCAGCCGCGCTCACAGGGCGGCGGTCATTCGCGCTCGGGCCGCCAACGTGTTAGAATGAGACGATGCACGCACGGCCCTGGCAAATCCCGCTCAAACGCATGTTGTGGGCCACGTTCTTGATGGCGGTGTGCTGCGCGGCTTGGAGCTACGCGAACTTTCAGCAACTGCCGATTTCCGCGATCGTGCTGGCGGGCATGTTGCAACTGATGGTCCTGTTGATCGCGATTCGCACTCCCGTGGTGTATTCGGGCACGTCAGCCGTGCTGGGGATGTTGACTTTGTTTCTGTTCGTTATCTGGCTGGTTCTGCGCGTTCCCTACTAGAAATGCTCCATCCGGCGCGCGCCGGACGGCTTGAGGTACCCGATGCACGACGACACTTTCGACCAGTTGCAATCGCGGCTCGCCGAGCAAGGACCGCCGGCTGTGTTCGAGGCGCTGACCGCGCAGTTGACTACGGAGAAGAAGTATCACGAACTGTTCGACGTGCTGCTGATGCGATCGCGCCATGCGTTGGGCTTGCCCGTCGTTCTGACCACGTCGATCGACGACTTGCCGGAGCCGCTGCGATCGCAAGTCGAGAACGAGTATCTGGCTGCCTGCCGCCAGGTGGGCAAGCTGCTGCTGGACGAAGGGCGGCTGCGCGAAGCCTGGATGTACTTGCGGCCCGTTGGCGATAAAGCCCTGGTGGCCGAAGCCATGGCCAAGATCGAGCCGAACGACGAGAACGTGCAGGACCTGATCGAGATCGGCCTGCACGAAGGCGTTGCCCCCGCGCTCGGCTATCAGCTAGTGCTCAAACAATACGGTACCTGCAACGCGATCACCACGTTCGAAGGATCGCTCGTCGGCCGACCGCGTGCCGACCAGCAGGCCGCCGCCGGGCTGCTCATGGAACACCTCTATGCCGAATTGTTGGCCAACGTGCGCGCCGACATCGAGCGGCAGGAAGGCAGCAAGCCGCTGCAATCGTCGCTGGCCGAATTGATCGCCGATCGCGATTGGCTGTTCGGCGAGAACAACTATCACATCGATACGACGCACCTGGCGTCGACGATTCGTTTCGCCCGAGTGCTCCAGGACGTGCGGCTGCTGGGGCTGGCCCAAGAGCTGTGCGATTATGGGCGGCGACTCAGCAGGCAATTTCAATTTGCCGGCGACGAGCCGTTCGCCGACGTTTACGCCAGCCACGGGCTATTCTTCGCGGCGCAATGCGGTGAGCAAGTGGACGAAGCACTGGCTTACTTTCGGCAGCGCGCCACGAGCGCCAACGTGGAAGAGCTGGGCACCGGCCCGGCCGAGGTGTATGTGGCGCTGTTGGCGCGGCTGGCACGGTATGAGGAGGCGATCGACGCCGCGATCGAGCTGGTTCCGCCAGGAGTGCGCACCGGAGGCTTTGCGCCCAGCCTGCTGGAGCTGTCGCGCTTGAGCGGCAATTACGAGCGGCTGATGGCGATTTGTCGTCAGCGTGGCGATCTGGTCAGCTTCACCGCCGGTCTGATCGAGCGCGGCACGCCTTGACGCGTCGCGAGCAGCAACGAAAAAAAACCTGCCCGAGACTTGCGTCCCGGGCAGGTTTTCGGATTACCTCGTTGTCCTCTAAGCCGATTGCTTAGTTGCGACGGACGACCTTGCTGCTGGCGGTGACCACACGACGATTGCTCCGGATCGAGGCCGACGGGTCGGCGGTGGGAGCAGGCGGCATGGGGGCAGCATCGTCAGCGGGACCGGCAGCCGGCATTCCGGCGCCACAGCCACAGGCGGCTTCGCAGCCGGCCGCAGCCGCACAGCTATTGCAAGTGTCGCAACCGCTGTTGCAGCAGCTCTTCTTGCAGCAGCTCTTGTGGCAGTGGAAGATACCGAGCAGTCCGCCACAGCAATGCTTGTGGCAGGACTTCTTGCAGCAGCTATTGCAGCTGTTGCACGGGGCGGCACAGCCACAGGCAGCTTCAGCAGCACAACCGCAAGCCGGTTCGACCGCAGCCGCACAGCCACAGGCCGGTTCGGCCGCAGCAGCACAACCGCAAGCGGGCTCGGCCGCACAACCACAAGCCGAAGCGCAACCGCTGTTGCAGCAGCTCTTCTTGCAGCAGTGGCCGCATCCGAACAGGTGATCGTGCAGACCACCGAACAGACCGCCACAGCAACGCTTCTTGCAGCAATGCTTCTTGCAGCAGCTTCCGCAACCGCTGTCGCACGCCGGCGCACAGCCGCAGGACGCTTCAGCAGCACATCCACAGGCCGGCGCGGCGGCACAGCCACACGCCGGTTCGGCCGCACAGGCCGCTTCTGCGCAACAGCTCGGTTCACAACCCTTGTCGCAGCCGCAGGACGGCTCGCACGAGTTGCAACAGCTGCTGCAGCCGCAGTCGTTCAGGCCGAGCATGCGATCCAAGAGCTCGAAGCCGAAGCTCTGGCCGCACAGGCCTACGCTGACTACTAGCGCACCAAAAACCATGTTCCATTTCATCGAGCAACGTCTCCTTTACTGGAACTGCGGATAGCGTAGCACCCTGACTCGCGGGACCACCCGGCGGCCGGCGCGCCCATGGTCGAGCGCTCGGTCGGTCGTTAATTCATCAAGCTCGCAAGAACTCTCGAGCCCGTGGGGGTGTGGTCAGCAGGCAGGGTATGGTGGGGTCGGAACCAGCAGTTCACACGGTCTATTGCGCCAGGACCGGTCGAGCCAATCCTTGACTCGAAAAGTCCGATCCGGTTGCCCTGACGCGCCCTTGTACGTGCCATGGCGGCACGCGATCCTCGGCAGGTAACACCTACCCTATCGGCCACCCAGCGAAGGGCCCTTGAGGGCTCCGAAGTTTTTTTCGGACAGTGGTTTACAACAACTGTTAAGTAGAGATTGCCTGCCGCGCAACAGCGGAAAGCTATGCCGATTGCAACGCGCTGCTGGCACGCGATGGTGGTCGCTCGACGCCCGTTCTGCTATCGTGGGACTGCCGGTTAGTGGAACTTGACCGGTTGCCGATCTCAGCGGCGAGTGAGTTTGCCGGTCGCGGGCGATGTGCCTTTGATCGCGCTTCGGTTTCCGCGGCCTGTGCGCCCCGCTCCGTTGGTCCTGCCATGCTCGAGCCTGTCACCGAACCGCGTTGGAAGTTGGTCGATTTCGCGGAGATTGCCGGCGTGGCTTGCCCCTGCGGCACTGCCCGCCGAGCATTTGCCGAGGTGGACGAGTTTCCCGCCACGGTGCATCAAACCGAGATTTCAACCGATGCCCGCGTGCACTACCACCGGCGACTGACCGAAGTCTACTACTTTCTCGAATGCGGCCCCGAAGCGCACATGGAATTGGACGGCACGCGCGTGTCCGTCAAGCCGGGTCGCTCGATCCTGATTCCGCCAGGTGTGCGGCACCGGGCGGTCGGCAAAATGCGCGTGTTGGTAATTGTGTTTCCGAAGTTCGACCCCAGCGACGAATGGTTCGACTAACGCGCCGGCAACCGGATACGGCCGACCAAATACCGCGATCCCGCGGCGAACCATTGGCCCATGGCCTGCGTACGCGAAGCGGACGCTTGGCGCCAAGCATCTGGAGGCTGTCCCCACGGAACGTCGCGATTTACCCGCAGAGCGAGGCTGGTAAGCGTCGAGCCTTGCCCGGCATCCGGAGCCGTCGTATCCTAGGTCATAGATGCGGGCCGTCCCCCCTAAAACCACAGTGCCAGCCGACCCCCGCAGCCAGAACCAGCGCGCTGGCGCGCCCCGCCCGCGGCCCTTGACCACGCGACTCGGTCCCTGGTTCGATTCCTGTTTTCCGCTCGCCTCACTAACCGAATTCGAAGGCCCGCGATGACTTCCAACTTTCATCGAGTGTTGCAGCGCCAAGTTCTCCAAGTATTAAGCATCGCAATCTGCTGGCTGGCGATCGCGGCAACCGGGGTACAACTGCAGGGCGCGGACGCAGCTTTGCCTGCCGGCGCCAGCGCCGACGCCAAAATCGATCCGCTGGATTGGCCGCACTGGCGCGGACCCGAACAGAACGGAATCTCACGCGAGACCGGATTGATCGATACCTGGGATCCGGATGCCGAGGGAACCTCCGGCAACGTGCTCTGGAAAAACACCGAGCTGGGCGGAATCTCCACGCCGATCGTGCTGCGCGGCAAGCTGTATACCATTGTCCGCGCCGACCCCGGCACCAGGAGCGAGGGCGAGAAGGTGATCTGCGTCGACGCAGTCACCGGCAAGAAGATCTGGGAAAACAAATACAACGTCTTTCTCTCCGACGTGCCGGCCGAACGCGTCGGCTGGTCGTGCGTGACTGGCGACCCCACCACCGGCAAGATCTATGCCCTGGGAGCGTGCGGTTTTCTGCAATGCATGGACGGTGAGACCGGCAAGACCCTTTGGGACTGCTCGCTCAACGAAAAGTACGGATTTCTCACGACCTACGGCGGCCGACTCACCACCCCCGTAATCTTCGAAGACCTGGTGATTGCCAGCGGCGTGATCATCGGCTGGGGCGATTCGGCCCGTCCCACGCACCGACTGCTGGCGTTCGATAAGAACAGCGGCGCGTTGGTGTGGATCAACGGCACCAAACCGTTGCCCGAGGACACCACCTACAGTTCGCCCGTGTCGGCCGTCATCGGCGGGCAGGCCGCGCTGGTGTTCGGATCCGGCGACGGGGCCGTGCATGCGTTTCAGCCGCGCAGCGGAAATGAGATTTGGCAATTCGCCTTGTCGCCGCGCGGGCTGAGCGTTTCGCCGGTGATCGACGGCGATCGCGTTTATACCGGACAAGGCGAAGAGAACATCGGCTCGACGAGCATGGGTTGCATCGTCGCCATCGACGGTTCCAAGACCGGCGACATCACGAAGACGGGCGAGCTGTGGCGCAACGAGGGGATGATCGGCAAAAGCTCTCCGTTGCTCGTCGATGGCAGGCTCTACGCCTTCGAGGACTCGTCCAAGCTGCACGTGATCGACGTGGCGACTGGAGAGCCAGTGGGACGGCCCATGCGCTTGATCGGCACCATCATGCGTTCCAGTCCGTTGTACGCCGACGGACGAATTTACATCGCCAGCACCAGCGGCTG
>JBBDYK010000252.1:0-19406 GCA_040901665.1 Pirellulales bacterium
GCACCCACACATTGCGCGGGCTATGCAACTCGAACAATTGAGCCTGTTGCGGAACGAACTGGCCGGGAATCAAGTCGAAGTCGCAAATCAGCCCATCGGCTGGCGCGCGGATCAACAGTACGGCCGAGAGATCCTGAGGCGACGCCGCCAGGTCCATTTCCTCAAGCGCGGCGACTTCGCCATCGGTCAATCCAACGAGCGTCAATTGCCTGCGCAAGCTGGCGACGGTTTGTTGATCGCGATCATACTCGGTTTGCACCTTCCAAAGTTCCTTGCTGGCGAGGTTATCGCCCAAAGCCTGGGCACGCTCCAAATGGAGAGCCGACTGGGCAAGGTTGGTGCGCGCTTGCAGAAAATCCAATTGCAAGGCCTGGAACGGCAAGCTTTCCAGTTCGGCCAACACATCGTCTTTCTCGACGGGTTGCCCATGTTCCACAAGGATGCGGCGGACCAGCCCGTCAATCGGCGCACTGGCGAACGACTTTTGATCCGTCGGCAGTTCCACCTGCCCTTGCGCCGTGATGCCGGCGGGTCGATCGACGTTCGGCGCTGGCTTTGCGGCACGCATCGGGAATAGCGCCGCCAATTCGTGACTGCCCACCGTGACCACCTTGTCACCGGGAAAGAGCCCGTCCTCGATTTCTGCGAGCTGGCCGCGCACGGCCGCCACCATGACCGGCTTGCGCATGTATTGGCCGATTGACTGCTGGACGAGGGCTTCGGTTTCTTGTCCGTCACCAATCAATGCTTCGACGGGACAGACGACCGCCTTTGCGGAGGCTACTTGGATCTCAAGCCGGCCAAACATCCCCGGCTTGAGTTCGCCACCGGGGTTCTCGATCACGGCCTTGACCGAAAGCGTCCGGTCGGGATTGAGTCGAAGTTCGATATGGTCGATTTGACCGTGGAGTTTGCCCGGCATCATCGCCAACGAGAATTCGACCGGCTGTCCGACCTGGACCTGTCCCGCGTCGGCCTCCAGCACCCTGCCGACAATCCACACTCGCGTCGGGTCGACAATATGGTAAAGGTGTGCTGTCGGCTGGACGATTTGGCCCGGTCGTACATCCGCGATCGCCACGACGCCGCCAATCGGGCTGACGAGAGAGATCGATCGCACCGATTGCCGCGTATCGCAAACTCGCTGCAAGGTCTGGTGGTTGATGCCGATTGCTCTGAGTTTTTGCCAGGCGGCATTGAAGCGGGCCGATTGAAGTTGCGCTTCGGTCCGCGTCTGCAACAGCAAATTGCCGGCAACCCCGTCGCCAGCCGCCTCATGACCTTTCAACAGCCTTGCTGCCAGCGACTTTTCCGACGCCGCTTGCAGCAATTCCAGTTGCAGGCGCTCCAGTTCCGCGCCAGAGATGCGGGCCAACTCTTGCCCAGCGGTGACTGTTTCGCCAGGTTTGACCAGGACTTGTTCGACCCGTCCGGCAATCAACGTACTCACGTACGCTTGCTGCGTCCAAGGCAATTCAACGGAGCCAACCGCACGAACGGTGCTGCGCACCTCGGCAAGCTCAATCTTGCGAAGCTGCACGCCAATGGCCTTCGATGCGCCGGCCGACAGCATCAGCCGATTCCCCTGGATGGTCGCGCCCTTGGTGGGCAGCGGCGCGTGACCCTCGTGGGCCAGCGCCACGCCCGGCAGCAATACGATCGCTAGCCAAAGTCTCATTGCGTCACCTGTTCCAGCTTGGCGATCGCCTGGTTGATCTGCTCCGCGACCGCCTGGTAATCCGGTGCCCGCTTTTCATCGATTGCCGAATGCAGTTGATCAAACAAGTTGCGAAGCTCTCGGGCAGTCCTGTTGATCGTTTCCCATTGCTCTTGGGGAACGCCGCTGTCTTTGGCAATCGAAGGAAGCTTGTCCAAGACGATGTCGAGCTCGTCGAGCGACCGATGGGCATGCGCGGGCGTGCCGGCTTCGATGGCGCTGCGAATCGTATCGCGATAGCCCTTGATCTGCGGCAAGGCTTCGGCATAGCTTGCCGGCATCATTACGTCGGCTTCTGTAATGGGAACGTCATGCGGGTCGGCGGCTTCCGGCGCCATTTGAGTCTCGGTCTTCCCGCAACCGAAACTAAAGGCGGCAAGCGACAGTAGGCAAATGCGATATATCATGGGTGAAATCCTTTCCGAAAGGGCGCGCAATGGCCCCGTGTTGGAAATACAGCGGAGAAGCCGCTAGAAGATCAAATCAACTGCACGCCGGAGCGCTCATGGCGCGCATTGTCACACAGAGGAGCAGCGACAGCCGCATTGCGACGGAGCGGCGGCGCGATCTGGATTGCCGCGCCCACATCAAGAATGGGCGGACAGAGTGCGGCGAAGTATGCACCCGACTGGTAGAGCTCAGTCACGGACGGCGCCGAGACGACATACTTGGGTCGGGCATCGTCGGAATCGTGCTCGTCTTGATCGACAGGAAATGTGAGATGAAAACCAAAAAACGCGAGGTGTTGGTGGGCGTGAGAGCCCGCCAGGCAATCGTGGTCGTGGTCTTGTTCGCCCGCGACGCTATGGTCGTGTGGCCGGTCGCCGTGGGCGTGCGAATGTTGCAAAACGGGCACGCCGCTCAGCAAGATGGCTGCCGCGAGAGAGATTCGGAATGAATGGCTGGCGAAGCGCATTTGAACCCAAAAGGAAGGTAGAGGTCCAACTAAAGGTTACCCTCGCAACACGGGCCCGACAACCCGGCGATTGGGACCAGCCTTGGTTCGAATGGCCCTGAAATCCGACCGTTCGCCCGAGTTCAAGCTGATTCGTGCCGCTCGTATCAGAGAGTCACGTCGCTTTGCGCCCGGCGGCCTGCGCTTGCATTTCGGGAAAGCCGGCGGCCGCTTGCTGGACGTCGGCGGGAAAATTGGAGAATTCCTGGACTTGCCGCACTTCGACCATTTCGTTGTCCGCGGCCGGACAGCGCGATGCCCAGGCGATCGCCTCTTCGTTCGAGCTCACATCGATCATCCAGTATCCGCCGAGGCATTCCTTGGTCTCGGCGAACGGCCCATCGGTCACCGTGGGCCTGCCGCCGCAGAAGGAGACCCGCGCTCCCGTCGACGGCGGATGCACAGCCCATCCAACGCCCGCAGCACGCCGGCCTGTTGCAGGAATTCGTTGTACTTCATCATCGCGGCCACCGCCTCTGCGTCGGGCATGGCGCCGGGCGCCGCACTTTCATAGCCTTTGGGAATCATCAACATCATGAATCGCATGGAAGTCACTCCAGACGGATTTGCCGTTGAAACTCGACGCTCGCGCGTGGTCCCGGCCGACGACCGGGCCTACTGAGCCTGCTCGCAGTTGACCATCCACGGTATGCCAAAGCGATCGACGCACATGCCAAAGCGGATCGCCCAAAACGTTGGCTCGATGGGCATCCGCACCGTGCCGTTGTCGGCCAAAGCATTGAAGATGCGCTCCGCTTCCGCTGGGTCCTTCACTTGCACCGCGACGGAGAAGCCCTGCGGCGCCACGTACATGCCCGGAGGTGCGTCCGATCCCATCAAGAGAGTGTCGTCGAGCACCAGCCGGGCGTGCATGATCTTGTCGTTCCATTCGGCCGGCACGTGCCCCTCGGCCGGCGTGCCCGCATGCGGCACCATCATTTCGATCTTGCCGCCCAGGCATTTTTCATAAAACTTGAACGCGAGCTCGCAGTCGCCGTTGAAGGTGAGATAGGGATTCACGGACATGACGTTCACCTTTGTTCGTGGAATGGCTTGTTGAATGACAGCGGCACGTCCCGTGCCGTGCGAGTGTGATGTGACGCTGATTACTTCTGGTGCTGCGCCGTCTGCGCTCGCAACCGCTCTTCTTGCTCGCGCAGTTCGGGCGTCATCGCTTCGCCGAAGTCTTCCATCTCGAACACCGGACGAATCTCGATCTCGCTTTCGCCTTCCATCGGGTTGGGACAGCGCTTGACCCATTCGATGGCCTCTGCCAGCGACTTGACCTTCCACATCCAGAAGCCGGCGATTAGCTCCTTCGTCTCGGCAAACGGTCCGTCGATGACCGTCCGCTTGTCTCCCGAAAACCGGACCCGCGCGCCTTTCGAGCTGGGGTGCAATCCGTCGCCCGCCTGCATCACGCCGGCCTTCACCAGCACTTCGTTGAACTTGCCCATGTCGGTCAGGAGCTTCTCGTCGGGCATGACGCCCGCTTCGGATTCCTTGCTGGCTTTGACAATCACCATGCATCGCATCGTAGGGTCTCCTTGGAGTTCGTTTCGGCGCCGGATTCTGGTAACCATCTCCACCGGCTGTTCTAACCAACAGTCGAATGAAAGTCCGTCCGATCGACAGCGCCAGCGCATTTTTTCGGAAGAAATTTCCGTTGCCGACAACGCCAAAATCTAACACAGTGCCAACGCCGTGCCGAGCCGCCACAAATGGGCACTCCTGCCGCCAGAATTATGAAATGCCGACCAAATTTGGGCAAATACCGCCGACGTGCCCATCGACGCACTGTGAATTCTCGCCCAGCAACGCAACGGTCGGAGAACACTCTCAGCGGCCTGCAGGCCGGCTCGTGAGAGACCGGGCGAAAGACTATCGACCGCACTCCCTACCACCACCAGCCCGGAAACGAGTAGTAGTAATACCGGGCCGAGGGCATGATGCGCGTCGCTTCGTCGCGCACCCAGTCGAGCTCATTGGTCAACAGCTCCACGCGCCATTCAAGCTGCGCCGCGCGCGATGCGCCAGCGAGCTCTTGCCCTCGCTCGAACTGCAGCCGACACACCTCGGCCCGCAGGCGATAGCGCCCGACGTCGCGTGGATCGATCGTATTGGCAGCCCGCTGGTTCACCGCCACGGCCTGTT
The DNA here is from genome assembly GCA_040901665.1 of Pirellulales bacterium. Classification (GTDB taxonomy): domain Bacteria; phylum Planctomycetota; class Planctomycetia; order Pirellulales; family PALSA-1355; genus JTS-RE94. The sequence continues at coordinate 4,827 of JBBDYK010000252.1, forward strand.
GCCAGCGCATGGCGGCTTCCGACTGGTTGGCCTTGGCACGTCGCAGCCAGACGGCAAACGGATTTCCGGCCTCGCCCGCCTCGGCTTGTTGCAACCGCAGCCGCGCGACGGCCACTTGCTGCTTCCGTTCGGCCAACAGGCTCACCGGCACGGTGCGAGCCACTTTTTGATTCATCTGCTCCAGCCGGGCCAAGTTGGCTTCCGCCAGTTGCAGTTGGGCCCGACAGTATCGCAGCTCGACGCTCTCAGCCGCCGCGTCGGCCGGCGCTGGAGTCGCAAACTCGCCCGCGGCAAAACAAGTCACGAGACAGACAAGCAGGGCGTACATGGTTGCACCTCACAGGCTTAGGACTTGCCAATCTCACACCCATCGCCACATTCTACACTCGCTGCGCGCAGTTCGCTGCGACGCAGCGCCTGCCGGTCTGGTAAAGCCTGCGCTTCGCATCGGTTCAACAATCTATTTCTGTTGGACGGTGAGCATTGGAAAAGGTTGACCGGTTGCGGTCAGTTGTCCGATAGGCAAACAGACGCGTTTTTGGCGAAATGGCGCCGCCGCCTGTTCGTGACGACCTTATCCGCCCTCAGGAGGTTTCCCCTTGTCAGGCTACAGCAACCAAACGAATCCCCACGGCAGCGATCGGCAACCTCGCTACTGGGGACTGGAGATCGCAAGTTGGGCCCTGCTGGCCGCCGGCGCCACGTTGGCCGTCATGGTGATCAACGTGATGGTCGTGCGGCCCGCCAATTGGCAGCTAGCCCAGGTGCGCCGCCAGGTGGCGCAACTGGAAGCTCAAATTGAAAAACTGGCCGGTCATAAGGATCAGGTCGCCCAGTCCAACACGCTGCTGGGGCAATTGGCCGAGCAGGCCCAGCGCCGCGACGATGCCAGCGCCGCGCTCGACGAGATCGCTCAACTGCACGTTCGCCTCAATCGCCAGACCGGCGAGATCGATCGGGCCCTGCGGGCCGTCGAGAAGCTGGCCGCCCTGGAAGCGGCCCTTGTGGAAAACGACTATCGCGTGGCCGACGCCGCCGAAGTGATGGTCAAGATTGAGGCCCTGCAAGACCGCCTCACAGGCCGGCAGTACGACACCGTGCAAAGTCACCTGGCCGTCGACACGCTCGATAAGCTCCGCGGTCGCTTGTTGGATGCTCATTGCCAATCGGTCGTGGCCGAGGATGGGTTGGACGCTATCGACGCCTTGAACGGCCGCCTGGCTTCCACGCTGGGCGCCAACGAAGCCGCTGAAGCCAGCCTCGACGAACTGGTGGCGCTGCGTGACCGCGTCGACAACGAAGGCCTGAACATCGAGCTGGCCCACGAGCGCGTCGAAAAGCTGATTGACCTCAAAGACCGCGCGATCCAGCAAACCGGCGACCTGGCCGCCGCCACCGAGAACCTGGAGCTGATGATCGACATCCAGGATCAAATGCAAAAAGTGGCCCTGACGTTCGGACAGATGCGGCACTGGATCACCGAGATCGTGGCCTTCGAGCCCACGCTGAACCGCGCCATGCGGAGCCTGCAACCCCTGATGCAACTGGGCAACCTGCGACACATGAACGCCACGCAGCTTCGGCAGGTGGTTCGCGAAATGAGCGCCCAAAGCGAGTCGCACGTGGCCGAGACGATCGACAGCGACGCGACCGCCGACGGCTCGACCGACGAAGCGGCCGACAGCGACACGGCGGCGTTTCCCGCCATGGTCGGCTCGACCCTGGCCAACTGAGCCGACTGGCGGCTGCATCCCCACTGGTGAATCGCTTGCAAACGGCTTAACATCACGATGCTTCAACCACTCGATACGCGACGCGACGCCACGGCCCTACGGCCGGCTCGCGCCGCGTATCGGCACGAATCAGGCGGGCCACCCAGGGAAACCATGTCGAGTCCAGTCGTCACACCGGTCACGTCGCGCCGCCAACAGAAGCAGTTCATTCAGTTTCCGTGGAAGCACTACGAGGGCGATCCCATGTGGGTGCCGCCTTTGTTGATGGAGCATCGCGGACTGCTGGGCTACAAGCATCATCCGTTCTACGATTACGCCAAGATTCAAACCTTTCTCGCCACGCGCAACGGCCAGGTCGTCGGCCGAATTGCCGCCATCGTCAACCCCGCACACAACGAGCGGGCCAACGAGCAACGCGGCTTCTTCGGTTTCTTCGAGTCGATCGACGACCAGCAAGTCGCCAGCGCCCTATTCGACGCAGCGCGCGATTGGCTGTTTTCCCAGGGGATGACGTCGATCCGCGGACCAGCCAACCCCTCGCTCAACTATGAAATTGGCATGTTGATCGACGGCTTTCACTCGCCGCCCTGCTTCATGATGACCTACAACAAGCCCTATTACGGCCGCTTGATCGAGGGCTGGGGTTTCCAGAAGACGCAGGACATGTTCGCCTTCTGGGGCCACGTGAACATGGTCGCCAATCTCGACAAGAAACTGTGGTTCATCGGCAATGAGGCGAAGGAGCGGTTCAAGGTCGTCACCCGACCGATGGACGCCAAGAACTTTCGCAACGAAGTCGAGATGTTCCTCAGGGTGTACAACGCCTCGCTGGTCGGCACCTGGGGCTTTGCGCCGCTTTCGGCCGGCGAGATCAAGCAGTTGGCCGCAGGGCTGAAACAACTCATCGCGCCCGAGTTGGCGCTGGTCGCCGAGATCGACGGCAAGCCGATCGGCGCCTGCCTTGGCCTGCTCGACTATAACCCGCGCATCAAAGCCATCAACGGCCGTCTGTTTCCCTTTGGCTTCTTGAAGCTAATTACCAACAAGCGCGCCATTCAAAAAATGCGCGTCATCAGCATCAACGTCATTCCCGAGTATCAGCGCTGGGGATTGGGCGTGGTGCTGCTGGGAGCGCTGATCGAACCGATGATCAAGTGGGGCATTCAGGAAGTCGAGTTTTCCTGGGTGCTCGAATCCAACACGCTATCGCGATCCAGCCTGGAGAAAGGGGGCGCCAAGCTCGACAAGACGTATCGGATGTACGACTACGACCCGCCGGCCTAACCAGCTCGTCGCAGGGTGCCGGCAGGCGGCTGCCCTGGCAAGGTGCCAGTGCCGGCCAGGCGCACACTTCGCACTGTGGCGAGCGAGCGCTGGCGTCCGAGATCGAACTGCTCGCCAGTTCCAGCGAATCTGACGAACTCGCCGATGGCGTACGCGGGGGTTGTCGGGCCCGGACGAAGTGACGTCGAATTTGCGGACCGGCAATCATGGAACTCCTCAACTCCTTGGCCGACACGCTCTACGACTGGTGGCCGCACATCGTCACGCTGGTGTCGCTGGGCTTGACGATCGTCGCCTCGGCCCACATCGTGATGTACAAGAAGGACACGCGCGCAGCCATCGGCTGGGTTGGCGTCGTCTTGCTCTCGCCCATCCTGGGTGCGCTGACCTATGCCGTGTTGGGCATCAATCGCGTCCAGCGCCGCGCCGTCAATCTGCGCGGTCCGCGGCGCTATGTCAGTCTCGACGCGCGTCACGCCTGCGGGCGCGACGACGTGCTCCGCTGCCTGCCGCCCGATCTCAAGCGTCTGGCCAGCCTCGAAAAGCTGATCGGTGAATTGACGGGTCGGCCCCTTTTGCGCGGCAATCAAGTCACGCCGCTGGTCGGCGGCGCCGAAGCCTATCCGCAAATGCTCGACGCCATTCATCGCGCCAAAGAGAGCGTGGCGCTGGCCAGCTACATCTTCGACAACGATCGCACCGGCCGCGAGTTCGCCGCCGCACTGGCCGAAGCTGTCAAGCGCGGGGTGCAAGTTCGCGTCATCATCGACGCCATCGGCGCACGCTATTCGTTCCCTTCCATCGTCCACACACTGCTGGAAAATGGCGTGCCGGTGGCGCGCTTTCTGCCTACGATGTTGCCGGGCCGTTTCTCATACTCGAACTTGCGCAGCCATCGCAAGATCCTGGTGGTTGACGGCCGTCTCGGCTTCACCGGCGGACTCAATATTCGCGACGGCCACGATGCGCGGCTCAATCCGGCCCATCCGATTCTCGACCACCACTTCCGCATCGAAGGTCCGGTCGTCGGACAAATGGTGGAAGTCTTCGCCGAGGACTGGGCCTTTTGCACGGGCGAGCTGCTGGAAGGTGACGCCTGGTTTCCCGAGCTGCAAGCGGTCGGCACGGCGCTTGCCCGCGGCATCTCGGCCGGCCCCGACACCGATCTGGATAAGCTGCGGCTGACGCTCGAGGGCGCGTTAGCCAGCGCCGAGACCAGCGTGTGCATCGTCACACCGTACTTCCTGCCCGAGGCCTCGCTGGTTGGCGCCCTCAACGTGGCGGCGCTGCGCGGCGTGGAAGTCGACATCATCTTGCCCGAGGCCAACAATCTATGGCTGGTGAAATGGGCTTCCAACGCCATGCTCTGGCAGGTGCTGGAGCGAGGGTGCCGGGTGTGGATGTCGCCGCCGCCGTTCGACCACACCAAGCTGATGCTGGTAGATCGCGTGTGGACGTTGCTCGGCTCTGGCAATTGGGATCCCCGCAGCCTGCGGCTCAATTTCGAGTTCGACGTCGAATGCTACGAAGCCGAGCTGGCAGCCCAACTGGACGAGTGGATGCTGGAAAAGCGCCGCCGCGCGCGCCAGGTCACCTTGGCCGACGTCGATGGTCGCAGCCTGCCCATTCGCCTGCGCGACGGCGTGGCACGGTTGCTGACGCCGTATCTGTGAGCGTGCCGCCGCACGCGTGATTCTTCGCCGTACCCAATCGCAGGTTGCCGGGCGAATTCGCACGTTGCGCCGCTAGAGCCGTGTGGTATCACCGGCACCAGCAAAACCCTTGACACCGCTCGTGGGTATAGTCACCATAGAGAACCTGCGATGAGGAACGGGCGCAAGGCATCGACTGGCGTACCGTTTCGGAGACTGATGTGCGGCCTACCTGTCGGCGATCCATCGCCGCCTACCTGTTAGCGAATTACGTTTTCTTGCTGGTGGGCATCCCCCTGCCATTGCCAGTCGAGCAGGACGTTTCGTGCCCATTTCCCTGCCAGCACCACGGCTGCGGCTGCCATAGCGCCGACCAGTGCTGGCGACAGTGCTGCTGCTTCACGCACGCCGAGAAACTGGCCTGGGCTCGCGCGAACCACGTCGATCCACCAGCCGAACTGCTGGCGCAGGCCCCTGAATCTCCGGTCGAAACGCAGTCGTGTTGCGCTGAATTACACGATCACGAAGTGCCTCTGGCCGGTGCGGCGACATCGTGCGGCGGTGATCGCACCTGCAGCGCACCGCATGAACAGCAGTCGCCCGCGACCGACGAACCCACTCCGCCCGTCGAACGAGTCAACGGCATCCGCGCGCTCGGCTGCCAAGGTGGCTCGTCGCTGTGGATGGTCCTGGCTACGTCAACCGTTCCAGAAGATCCCGTCGCCTTCGAAGCCGATCGCACGTCGCGACCATTGACGCCGGCGATCGACGGCATTCCCCTCTGCGTCGCTCGCACTCCCGAGCCGCCGCCGCCGCGCGCTTAATTCCTCGCTCGCGGCTTCCGCCACGTTCTCGCACTTGGGCTCATTGCCGTGCCCGCCGTCGCGTTATCGGCTCGTTGCCAAAACGCGCACGACGATGCGCCGGCCGGTGAGCTTGCAATCGAGCGTCCGGCTGGAGTCCTGCGCGCTCACGCCGACCTCCAGCGGCTCGTTCCTCATCGCAAGGGAACCCTTGGGGCGGCGTGGGCGCGCTGGAAATCCAGCCGGATGTGCAACGCCTTCGCAGCGTGGCCGTCCGCGCAGGTTTTCCCGTGCTCGCGGTAAACGCGCGACGCTGCACCCGCGCCGTCGCGCCCGCCATGTCGTTTGCTCCGGAGATGCATCGTGTCGCGACGTCAGGGTTTCACCTTGGTCGAGTTGTTGGTGGTGGTCGCCATCATCGGCGTATTGGTCGGGCTGTTGTTGCCTGCCGTACAGGCCTCTCGCGCTGCCGCGCGCCGCACGAGCTGCTGGAACAATCTCCGGCAGATCGGCCTTGCCACCCACATGTTCGCCAACAACAACCAGGGCAGATTTCCGCAAAACGTCCATGCGGGCGCTGGGATGTCGTGGGTCTACACCCTGGCGCCATATGTGGAAGACGTCGATGCCATCCGCATTTGTCCGGATCACGAAAAGGGGCACGACTGGCTGGCCGCCGGCAAGAAAGGCACGAGCTATCTAATCAGCGAGTTCATTTCGACGCCGCTGCCCGAGTCGGTGCTCAACTTGCACAAGCTGCAGCAAACGTCGAAGACGATCATCCTGTTCGAGATCTCCGATAGTCGCGACGAGGATGACGAGCACTGTCATCCCTCGACCTGGTATACGCCGCTGAAGATTTCCAAGGGAATCGTGTGGCCGTTCATCCTCTCCGAAATCAACCCGGCTCGTCATCAACACACGTCGAACTATCAGTACGCCGACGGGCACGTGGTGACGATCTCCGAGGAAACGGTTTTCGGCTGGGTGCAAAGCGACATCGCCAGCGGCACTAATTTTGCGCAACCCGTGAAGTGAGGGCTAATGCGTCCCATCGTGTCGATTCCATGTTTTGGCAGCTTTGAAATCAAACACTAAAGGAACCACCTCTGATGAGATGGCGTTACGCTTTCCTGTTCCCGCTTGTGCTCGCTTGCTCCGCGTCGCTGGCCTGGGGCCACGGCTTCAACTTGTCGCTCACCGGCAATTCGTTGGGCGCAACGAGCAATAGCTATCCTGCCAACGGCAACCCGTATCTCTTCGGCGAAGTGTTCGAGGAGGTATTGGGCGAGCTTACGACCGATCATGGCGCCGCCGGCGCCAGCCTGTTCGGCACCGGCAAGGAGTTGTCGTTCGAAGTCCTAGGGCCGCTTTGGTATTCCAACGGCAACCCGGCCGTTGCTGCCCGCGACGGCTTGTCCTTGCTGGTCGAAGGCGATCGGCCTGGTTTCCCCGGCTCGATCGAAATCGACGGCGCATCGAGCTACATCGATGGCTATGCCATCAGCGGCAATACCAGCCACGAGTTTCTCTCGACGCTCACGGCCGACCTGCTCGCGCCGTTTTCCGTCGCAGACGAAGGCGTCTACGGCATCATGTACCGCGTCAAGGGAAGTCCCGTGGGAGGTAGCCCCTATGAACCGACGGCTTGGTTGGTCAGCACCTGGATGACGCCGGGATTCTTTCCCGGCAGCGATCCACTGGCGCCGACCTCGCCGTTGAACCTGGCGCGCAATGCCATTTACAGCGCCGCCATCGCCGTGCCCGAGCCGTCCGCGATCGCGCTGGCCGGCGCAGCCAGCATTGTCGTGGCGGCGTTCGGTTGTCGCCGCTGCAGGATCGCCTGAAAGAGAACGAAGATCGGCGGCTTCGCCGACGCAAGGGACGTTTATTCGCACGCATTAGCCCCCGGCGAATTCGCCGGGGGCTAACAGCCCGCGGAATCTTCATGCTTACCGTACCCTCGTCGCCGTCGAAACGTTGACCCGCGCGTCCCTGGCCACTATATTCGATTGATCGGCGCGCAAGCGGTTACGCACTCGTTTGTTAGCGCGTCGAAGCCCCGCCTTCGCCGCCGCTCGCCTGCTCCGCTGAGCACGATTCGCCATGAAGCTGCCGAACTCGCTGCCGCTGGTGGTTTCCGCGATTTGGCTGGCTTGCTTTGGCGCATCGCACCAGCTTTCGGCCGAAGAACCGGCGGCCGATCCGGCTCGTGTGGAGTTCTTCGAAAAGAAAGTTCGGCCCCTCTTAGCCGCACGCTGCCACGAGTGCCACGGGCCCGACGTGCAGAAAGGCGGACTGCGTCTCGATTCGCTCGCCTCCGTGCTTGCGGGCGGCGACACCGGTGCGGCCATCGTGCCCGGCAAGCCGGATGAAAGTTTGCTCATCGACGCCATCCGCTATGGCGAAACGTATCAAATGCCACCCAAGTCGCGTTTGCCCGACGAGGACGTGGCAACCCTTGTGGAGTGGGTCCGGCTCGGCGTGCCCTGGGGACACGACGCGCCGGAGACAGGGCAGGGGAGCGGTCCCGCGGCGTTCGACCTGGCCGCACGGGCAAAGCATTGGAGCTTTCAGCCGATTCAGCGCGTCGCGCCGCCGGAGCCGCGTAACATCGACTGGATCAAAATGCCGCTCGATCGTTTCATCCTCGCGCGACTGGAGGCCGCCGGAATGCGGCCCGCCCAGCCCGCTGACAAGCGCACCCTCGTGCGCCGCGCTACGTTTGATCTGCTCGGCTTGCCTCCCACTGCGGCCGAGATCGACGCGTTCTTGACCGACAACGAGCCGGGCGCCTATGCTCGGCTGGTCGATCGACTGCTGGCATCGCCCCGCTATGGCGAGCGCTGGGCACGCCACTGGCTCGACCTGGTGCGCTATGCCGAAACCTACGGGCATGAGTTCGACTTCGAAATCCCCAACGCCTATCGCTACCGCGACTATGTAGTTCGGGCATTCAACGACGACGTCCCGTACGACCAGTTCGTCATGGAGCACATCGCGGGCGATCTGCTGCCCCATCCGCGCCGCAACTCCGAGGATGGCGCGAACGAATCGATCATCGCAACCGGTTGCTTCTTGTTTGGCGAAGGCTTGCACTCGCCGGTTGACGTCCGCCAGGACGAAGCCGATCGCATGGACAACCAGATCGACGTGCTGGCCAAGACGTTTCTCGGCTTGACCGTGAGCTGTGCCCGCTGCCACGACCACAAGTTCGACGCCATCTCGACCACGGACTATTACGCGCTGGCCGGATACCTGCAGAGCTCGCGTTATCAACAGGCCTATATCGATCCGCCCGAACGGTTGGCCGAGCAGCTTGAAGCGTTGGAAAGGTTGCACGCCGAGCGACAGGCGGCGCTGGCCATCCACGTTGGGCAAGCTGCCACGGCATCACTCTCTCAGATCTCGGCCGCACTGCTCGCCGACGCTGAGACATCGCGCGCCGAATGGCGGAAATACCTTCACGAAACGGCGCGCGACGAGTTGGACAACCCCTTGCACGCCTGGGCAGTGCTCGCTGGGCAACAGGGCGCCGATGCGACCCAGTCATTTTCCCAGCGCCGCCAAGAGCTCGCTGCCCACTGGGCTTCGCAAAGCAAAGAGTCACAGTCCACTTCGTTTGTTATCTTTGACGATCCGGGCTTTGGCGGATGGACGGCCACTGGCGCTGCTTTTGGCGACCGACCGGCACGTGCCGGCGAAGTGGGTCCAACCCAGTCAGACGACCTGGCGTTGCCACGACCCGCGGCACACAGCGGCCGGCTGTCGTCCAAGCTGCAAGGCGCGCTGCGCTCGCCCACGTTCGAAATCACCGCGCCTAAGATCTTCTACCGCCTGCACGGCACCGGCGGCAAGGTGCGCTTGATCGTCGATGGGCTGCAACTAATTCAGAACCCGATTTACGGCGGACTGGAATTTGGGCCCGACAACCGCGCCTCGCACTGGCACACGCAGGACGTCGGCAAGTGGATCGGCCATCGAGCCTACGTCGAATTGATCGATGACGGCGACGGCTATGTCGCGCTGGAAGAAATCGCTTTCGGTGCTGCCGACGCGCCCGGCCCTCAGCCCAACCGCCTGGTCGCCGCAATTCTGGACGATCGATCGATCGCCACGCGGGAGCAATTCGCCGCCGCCCTGCAAGCGCTGTTCGGCCAGGTGCTCGCCGACTGGTTGCAGAACCCCGCGGAGCCTAGGACCGAAGCCGCCGACCGCGGCGCGATCATCAACCTGCTGCTGGCGCAGCCGTGGGTCGATGCCGCGTCGTTGCAATTCTCGCGCGACGAACACTCGGCGAAGCTCCGCGCGTTCGACGAACGTCAGCGCGAAATCGAACGTCAGATCGCGCCGCCACGCCGGGCCCTGGCCCTGGCCGAGGGGACGGCGGAAAACGAGCATGTTTTCATCCGCGGAAACCCGAAAACGCCCGGCGACGAAGTACCCCGCCGGTTGTTGGAAGTGCTGGGCGGCACGCGGCACGCGCCTCCGGCCGTTGGCAGCGGCCGCTTGCAACTGGCGCAACAGCTCGTCGCGCCGGACAATCCGTTGGTCGCGCGTGTCATCGTCAATCGCATTTGGCACCATCACTTTGGCGCGGGACTGGTGCGCTCGGTCGACGATTTCGGCGTGATGGGCCAACCCCCGACGCATCCTGAGTTGCTCGATTACCTGGCGAACGAGTTCGTCCGCGAAAGTTGGTCGCTCAAGCAACTGCACCGGCAGATCGTGCTTTCCAACACGTATCAAATGTCGAGCCGTGCGCAGCCCGACGCCGATCGCGCCGATCCGCTCAACGCGCTGTGGCATCGACGGCAGGTGCGCCGGCTCGAGGCCGAGGCGGTTCGCGACGCCGTGCTGACGGTCTCGGGACGACTCGATCCGAAAATGTACGGCCCCGGCGTGATGCCCTACCTGACGCCCTACATGTCGGGCCGCGGCCGTCCTGCCGCTTCCGGTCCATTGGATGGCGACGGCCGCCGCAGCATTTACCTGGCCGTACGGCGCAACTTCCTCTTGCCCATGTTCCAGGCCTTCGACTATCCCACGCCCTTTACCACGATCGGCCGTCGCGGCGCCTCCAACGTGCCCGCACAAGCGTTGACGATGATGAACAATCCGTTCCTCGTCGAGCAAGCGCTGCACTGGGCGCAGCGCGTCGTGAGCGAGCCGCATCCCACCATTGACCAGCGCGTGCGATCGATGTACGTCGCGGCGCTCGGCCGAGAACCGGACGACGACGAGCTGCGCGCCGCCCTGGCATTCGTCGGCGCCGATACCTTGGCCGCCGAGGTCTCGGGCGAAGGAGACGCCAGCACGGCCGCGCAGTCCGGCGCCGACGAACTGCAAACCTGGGCCGACTTCGCTCACGTGCTTTTGAACCTGAAGGAATTCATCTTCATCCCCTAAGGCAACCTCCGCATGCACTGCGGCCGCTTCCAACACGCCCCGCTTTCGCGACGCGAAATGCTGACTCGCTGCGCGAACGGTTTCGGCGCCATGGCGCTGGCGGCGCTGGCGGCCGATCCGGCCTACGGCGTCACGTCGTCGCTGGCGATGGCCGGCGATCGCGTGAATCCGCTGGCGCCTCGTCCGGCTCAATTCGCCGCCAAGGCCAAGAGTGTCATCTTTTTGTTCATGGACGGCGGGCCCTCGCAGGTCGACACGTTCGATCCCAAGCCGCGCCTGACGCGCGAGCACGGCCAGTCGATTCAGGCCAAGGTTCAGCCCACGCAGTTTGACAACGTCGGCAAGGTGCTCAAAAGCCCCTGGGAATTTCGCCAATACGGGCAAAGCGGCATTCCGGTCAGCGACCTGTTTCCACACACGGCCCAGTGCGTCGACGACCTGGCCATTGTTCGTTCGATGACCTCGAACTTCTCCGAGCACACGAGCGCCAATTATTTCATGCACTCGGGCAACGGCCAGCAAGGCCGGCCCAGCATGGGCGCCTGGGTCACCTATGGACTGGGCAGCGCGTGCCAGAACCTTCCCGGCTTCGTGGTGCTCAACAGCGGCATGATTCCACCGGGAGGCATGGATTGCTTCAATAGCGGCTTCTTGCCGGCGACTTATCAGGGTTCGTCCTTCATCCATGGCGCCGAGCCGGTGGCGGATCTGCGACCGAGCGAAGCAAGCGCCGCCGAGCAGCAACGCAAGCTAGCGCTGATGCGCGCGCTCGACCAGCACGCCCTGGAGCGCAACGGCTCAGACGACAAACTGGAAAGCGCGATCGCCAACTACGAGTTGGCCTTTCGCATGCAGACCGCCGTGCCCGATCTGATGAACCTGGCCGACGAAACCCAGGCCACGCACAAGCTGTATGGGCTGGACGATCCGGCCACGGAAACCTATGGCCGGCAGTGCCTTGTTGCCCGGCGACTCGTCGAGCGCGGCGTGCGCTTCATCGAACTACTGCCGCAGAATCTGGGGCACGATCGCTGGGACCAGCACAGCCGGCTCCAGGAAGGGCATGCCGATAACGCCCGCGCCACCGACAAGCCCATCGCCGGATTGCTGCAAGACTTGAAGAGCAGGGGGCTGCTCGAGGAAACGCTGGTCGTATGGGGCGGCGAATTCGGCCGTACCCCCATGGCCCAAGGGACCGACGGCCGCGATCATAATCCCTTTGGCTTTTCTATGTGGATGGCCGGCGGCGGCATCAAAGGCGGCACCATCTTTGGCGCCACCGACGACTACGGCTATCATGCCATCGAAAACAAAGTGCAGGTCCACGACCTGCACGCCACCATGCTGCACCTGCTGGGCATCGACCACAAGCAACTGACCCTCCGCTTCGGCGGGCGCGATATGCGGCTGACCGATGTCCACGGCGAAATCATCCACGATATCCTGGCCTGATCCAACGACATCCACCGAGTTACCACCATGAAGAATCCCCCGCGCGTGCCGCGACGCGCTGTCCTCTTGAGCGCCATTGCGCTTGCACTGTTTCCCCCAATCGCATGGGCCGCCGAGCCGGTGCCGCTGAAGGTCTGCCTGGTCTCGGGCTCGATCGAATACCAGTCCAACGAGTCGCTGGCCGAGCTGCAGAAGTATCTCGAAGCCAATTTTCCAGTGAAGTGCTCGCGTGCTTTCCTCGTCGGCGACGACGTCGAGCATCTGCCTGGTTTGGAGAATCTCGACGATTGCGACGTCATGTTGCTCTTCACCCGGCGACTGGAGCTCTCGGGCGACGACTTGGCGCGGATCAAGAAGTACTGCCTGTCCGGTCGTCCCATCGTCGGCGTGCGCACCGCCAGCCACGCTATTCAGTCCTGGCTCGAGTTCGACAAGCAAATCCTCGGCGGCAACTACCAGGGACACCACGGCAACGATCTGGAAACGCGGGTCGCCATCGTCGAGGCCGCCAAGAACCATCCCGTGCTCGCCTGCGTCACCCCGTTCTCCACGCGCGGCAGCCTGTACAAGAATCAGGGCATCGCCGACGATGTCACTCTGCTAATGACGGGCGCCAACCCCGACACCACTGAGCCGATCACCTGGACGCGCGAAGTCAAAGGCGGCCGCGTGGTCTACACGTCGCTCGGCCACCCCGATGATTTTCACGAACCCAGTTTTCAACGGCTGCTGGTGAACGCATTGTTCTGGACGGCCGGGCGCAACGTGCCGGCTGAGTAACTAAAGGCGATTCTACTCCTCCACCACACTCCCCGCAAAGGATTCAAGCCATGGGCGGCCATTTTCGCGTGAGGAATTTCGGTCTCGGGTTGGCTGCGATCGTGACCGTGCTCTGTGCCACGTCGCTCTGGGGTCAGGAACCCCGTCGTGCGGTCCGCTCCTCCACCGGCGTGATCGACGACATCAAGAGGCCGGCCATCGAGATCGAGTTCACGAAGGACATCGTCTATGGACATGCCGGCGATCAGGATCTGAAGCTCGATCTGGCCGCACCCAAGGGCCTCACACAGCCGGCACCAGCCGTCGTCTGGATTCACGGCGGGGCTTGGCGCGGCGGTCGCAAGGACGACTTCGGCGGCGTGATTCGCGAATCGGCCGAGCACGGCTATGTCTCGGTTTCGATCAGCTATCGGCTCGTTCCCAAGCATCTGTTTCCAGCCCAAGTCGAGGACTGCAAATGCGCGGTCCGCTGGCTGCGTGAAAATGCTCAGCGGCTGAATATCGATCCGAATCGCATTGGCGTGGTCGGCGCTTCGGCCGGCGCGCACCTGGCGATGATGCTGGGCGCGATGGATACCGGTGATGGCCTGGAAGGCGAGGGCGGTTCGCCCAATGCGTCCAGCCGCGTGCAGGCCGTCGTGTCGTTCTGCGGTCCGACCAATCTGCAAAGCGAGTTCCCCGACGCCTCCAAGCAACTCGTTGCCGATTTCATCGGCGGGCCCGCCCCGGAAAAGGCCGCTGCCGCCAAAGCGGCTTCGCCCATCACCTATGTCAACAAGGAAGATCCCCCCATGCTCCTGATCCAAGGCACCAAGGATCCGCTGGTGCCGCACGACCAGGCCGTGCAAATGGTCGAAGCGCTTACGGCCGCCGGCGTGCCCGGACGCGTCGAGCTGTTGATTGGCGAGGGTCACGGCTGGCCCTCCGAGCACCAACGCGTGATGGCCGCCACGTTCGCGTTCTTGGATCAATATTTGAAGAAATAGTCATTAGGCGGTAGGCGGTAGCGAAGTTAACCTCTCGCTTCGTCATCCGCCATTTCTCCGCAGGGGATCGTTGCAGTTTGCTCATGGCGCGTCGCGTGCAAAAGAAGGACAAAGCGTGGGACGCGCTCGACCGCCTGATCGTCGCGTGTGACCGTTGCCCGCGCTTGCGAGCCTACTGCGCCCAAGTGGCCGCCGAGAAGCGGTCCGCCTTTCGCGAATGGGACTACTCGGGCCGGCCGGTGCCGAACTACGGTGATCCGGCGGCGCGGCTCTTGATCGTCGGACTCGCCCCAGCGGCGCACGGCGCCAATCGCACCGGTCGGATGTTCACCGGCGATCGCAGCGGCGAATGGCTCTACCGCGCGATTCACAAAGCCGGCTTCGCGAGCCAGCCCGAGTCGATCGCGCGCGACGACGGCCTGCAACTGGTCGACTGCGCCATCACGGCAGCCGCGCACTGTGCACCGCCGGGAATCAAACC
>JBBDYK010000253.1:0-19389 GCA_040901665.1 Pirellulales bacterium
GACCTGGAAATCTCGGACACGCAGTTCAGTTACCTGATGGGCCTTAGCTTTGCCGTGTTCTATACATTCTTCGGCATCCCGATAGGTCGGCTTGCCGATTCGATCTCACGACGCGGACTCATCGTGAGCGGCCTTGTCTTCTGGAGCGTAATGACCGCGGGCTGCGGCTTGGCGAGTCGCTATTGGCATTTTCTCGCGTTGCGCATGGGGGTTGGCATTGGAGAGGCCAGTCTGTCGCCCGCGGCCTATTCGATGATCAGCGATTCCTTCCCTCGACACCGACTTGCCACGGCGATTAGTGTTTATTCGATGGGCATTTACCTCGGCACTGGACTATCGTACGTGTTTGGTGGGCTGGTGGTCCGTTGGATCGGGGCCAAACCCAATCTCGCCGTGCCGTTCATCGGCGAAATGCGCTCCTGGCAGATCGTGTTTGTTGCGCTGGGTTTGCCCGGATTGGCGATGGCATTGGTCTTCGTGACGGTAAAGGAACCGATCCGCCGCGGCGTGCGCCGCATCGCCACCAAGCGCGGCGAACGAGCTTCAGTTGTTTCCGTCTCCGCAGTCGGAGCGTACTTGTCGCACAATTGGAAGACGCTCGTCTGCCACAATGTAGGGTTTGCTTTGTTGAGCCTCTCGTCATACGGAACGACGTCTTGGATTCCGGCATTCTTCCATCGCACGCACGGATGGGAGGCGGCCGACGTGGGTGTCATCTATGGCGCCATCGTAGCGCTATTCGGCACCTCAGGCATTGTCTTCGGAGGCTGGCTAGCGGACCGGATCGGCACAACCGCCTCGAAGATGTATGTGGGCTTGCTGGCCGCACTTATTTGGGTGCCGACTGGGGTTGCATATCCGCTCGTTCCGTCGGGTACTGCATCAATGCTGTTGCTCGTGCCGACCGTTTTCTTCGTCGCCATGCCGTTTGGCGTCGCTCCCGCCGCGATCCAGGAGATGATGCCCAATCCAATGCGCGGCCAGGCCTCGGCCATTTATCTGTTTATCGTGAACCTGATTGGACTGGGGCTGGGTCCGTCCGCGATCGCATGGGTGACCGATTTCGGATTCCGCGACGAAGCGATGGTGGGGTATTCGATACTGATCGTAACCACCACAGCCCACGCCGCTTCGGTGATTTTGTTGTGGTTGGGGATCAAGCACTTCCGACAAAGTACACATCGACGAGATGAGTGGGAAGCGACCCAAGGTTAAGCATTCCGGCACCCACACGGCCGTAGCGCTCCCTGCGAGCCGCAGATTTCGACCGATTCCGGTGCCAAGTCACCAACGTTCGTTCGAGAGGCATTGGCGAACCAGATCGGCCGCGCTCCGACTTAAAAGGTCGGCGCAGACCGTTTCCCAGTTTCCGGCGGCCGTGCATCGTAGTAAGTTGACGGCGAATAGTAGGCCGGTGCCGGATAGCAATAAGCGGGCGGAGGGGCACGTCTGGCCGATGAAGTGGTACGGGTCAGAGCGCACTTGGCGAAGCTGAACGGCAGGGCGCTCTATAACACATCATGTCGCGGATCATGCCGCGCATGTGCCAGCCCGGATCAGTGTTGTACCAGATATACGCCACTCCGTCGGCGGCACGATTGTCGTTGCACAATCGCAACAAATGGGCTTGCACTTCGTCGGGAACCCACGAATACACTCCGTGGACGATGATGTAGTCGAACTGGCCGAAATCCGGTTGGATGTCCAGAATGTTGCGGTGCTCGAGTCGCACGTTCTCCGGCCGCAGGGCGTCGGCGATTGGGAGCTGCTCGGATAAGTTCGAAGACTTCATTTCCGAAGTCTCGTAGCGCGCGGCGCCCTCACGACTCGCTGGTGTCCGCCTGCTGCTTTGCAATTCGCGGCAATTGAACGCTACATATCGTCGCCGACCACAGCGGCCGCATGAGCCGGATGTAAGGTTTGTATCAGTGGGTAACGCGGCCTGCTCTCCAGTTTTCGTCGGCAACGCGTCGTGCGCGCCGTGCCGTCGGCACGTCGGTCGCTGCAGATGTTCTATGGTTGCATAGCCTTGTGCGGCCGTGTCGTGCGCGCGATCCGCCGCGAAAACTCAGCATTCACACAGCCATCCCAGCGGAGCAGCTCATGCCTTCGATCGCCGAATTCGATCAACTGAACAACCCGTACCGTGCGAGCCGGTGTTCGTCGGGCGATGCCATGCCGGACGACTGTGGCGGCGCGCAGGTGGCCGAGCTGCAGGCCTTCGTGGGTCATAAGTTCGACTACTATCTGCGCAAGTGGGCGCCGCGGTTGATGAGCGCCGAGGGGGACGTCGGCATGAACTGGGCGGCCTTCTTCCTGACGGCGATCTGGATGGGCTATCGCAAAATGTATCGCAACGCGTTGGTGTGCATCGGAGCGGCGATCGGCCTCTCGATTCTGATCGAGCTGCTGTTCGTGTTCGCTTTTCGGACCGAAACGACGCCGCCCCTGGTGAGCGCGGTGTTCAACCTGATGTTCGCCCTGGTGTGCGGCATGTTCGCCAACGGCTGGTATCTGTCGCACGCCCGGCGAAAAATAGCTGCGGCGCGTGCCCAGGGACTGGAGGGTGAGCAACTGCTTTTCACGGTGCAACAACGCGGCGGCACGAGCATGTTGGCGGCGTTCGGCCTGGTATTTGGACCGCTCGTCGTACTGCTGGTGTTCGGCATCGTCTTGGGAGTCGTGATCGCGATTGCCGGGCACGCGGGCGGATAGCGCCATCGTGGGCATTGTCGTGTCGACAAGCGGGTGCGCACGGATGCCGGTCAGCGACAGCCAGATCGGGCTGGCAGCGCGCGGCTACACGTCGGCCAGCCGCTCTTGGGCGTCGCCGAATTCCTTCAACCGCACGCCGGCCTTGTCCATGAGCGACAGGTACAGGCTGCACATCTTGCGGTTGGGTTGCTCGCGATAGTCGAGCACCCGGCCGGTTTGCAAGCGTCCGCCGCCGCGGCCCAAGACGACGACTGGCAATTTCGTAGCGTCGTGGCTGCCGGTGAGCATGCTCGAGCAGAACAAGAGCATGGTGTTGTCCAGCGCCGTGCGCTCGCCCTCTTGAATGGCGTCGAGCTTGCGGGCGATGTAGCCGACCTGTTCCAGGAAGAACTGGTTCACCTTCAGCCAGTCGTCGGTATCGGAGTGCGACAACAGGTGGTGGATCATGTAGTCGACGCCCAGGTTGGGGAACCGCAGCGAGCTGTGATCGTTGTTCAACTTGAGCGTGCAGACGCGCGTCGTATCGGTCTGGAAGCCCAAGACCAGAATGTCGCACATCAGCCGCATGTGCTCGGCGATGTCTTGCGGAATGCCGTCGGCAGGACGCGGCAGGTTGGGCGCCGATAGCGTGGGCCGCCAGCCCTGCAATTCACCCTTTTTGCCGGCTTGCTCGATGCGCTGTTCGACCTCGCGGACGGAATCGAGATATTCGTCGAGCTTGCGTTGATCGGCCGTGCTGATTTGTCCGCGAATGTCCCGTGCGTCCTCCAGCACGGCGTCGAGCACGCTTTGATCGCCGCGCTGCACGTCGTCCTTGAACAAGCGGTCGAAGGCCAAGGCCGGATACAGCTCCAGCGGAGTGGGCGTGGTCGGAGAGCTCCAGGAAATGTGCGAGCTATAGAGCATCGAGTAGTTCTTGTGCACCGACGGATTGGATTTTTCGCAACCCAGCACCAGGCTGGGCACCTTGGTCGAGTTGCCCTGTTGTTGGGCGATCACCTGGTCGATGCTGGTGCCAGAGCGAATTTCACCGCCCGAGGCGAGGGGCGCGCCTGACAAGAGGTTGCCGGTTTGCGAGCTGTGGATGTTGCCTTTGAGCGCTTCGGCGTTGTGAAGTCCCTGGACGACGAGCAGCTTTTCGCGAAAGTCGTGCAGGGGGGCAAGCACTTTGCCCAGCTCCATGTCGCGTCCCTGGCCCTTGGCCCACCACTCGCGGGTGTGAAAGCCGTTGCCGGAAAACAGCGCGGCGAAGCGGACCGGCGCTTCGCTGGAAGCACTGCTGCCCGCGGCTTCGTCTCCCCAGACGCGCAACGACTCGAACCAGGGCAACGCCATGCTCACGCCGACGCCGCGCAAGAACGTCCGCCGGCAGAAATGATGGGTCGTCATCTTACTTCCTTACGATCGGTGCAAAGTGTCGTGGAACTCATTATGTCCGCGCGATGCGCGAATGGGAATACAGAGTGGTTGGGCTATGGCGACTGTGCGATCTCGGCGTCGCGGCCGCGAATCTCGCGGAACTGCCGGCTACGGACGATCGTCTCGACCGCCGCCGAGAATCGATACTGCTGTGCTTCCAACTGCTGTCGCATTTCGGCGATCAACGGCTGATCCGAGAGTTGCACGCCGCGACCCAGCGCGAAACCGAGCAACTTGCGGCAAAACTGATCAAGAAAGGCGTCGCGGCGCTGGTTGAGCAGATAGCCGCGCAATCCCGGCATACCCTCGAGCTCGGTGCCGTCGGCTAGCTTCGTGTGTGTGTCGATCGGTCGATCGGCCAGGTCCTTCTCGCGATGCCGGCCGATGGTGTCGTACGCTTCCAGTGCGAAGCCCAACGGGTCGACTTTCACGTGGCAACCGGCACAGCGGGCGTCGCTGGCGTGCTTCTCCACAAGTTGCCGTACGGTCAGGTCCTTGATTGCCGACTCGTCCTCGGGCAGCGTGGGCACGTCCTTCGGTGGCTTGGGCAACTTCTCGCCGAGCAACACTTCCGATACCCAATTGCCGCGCAACGTGGGACTGGTGCGCGAGGCGCCCGAGTGCTTGGCCAACGTAGCGGCCATGCCTAGAATGCCGCCCCGGCCGTACTGGCCCATGCCGTCGACACGCCGCCACTCTGCGCCTGCGACGCCGGGCATGCCATAGAACGCGGCCAGCGATTCGTTCACGAACGCGTGGTCCGCGTTCAGCACGCCCAGCACCGAGGCATCGCGCTGGAACAGGTCGGTGAAAAAGCGGATCGGCTCCTCATACATCGCGCCTCTCAGCTCGACGAACTCGGGAAAGTGCGTCTCGCTCTTTTCGTCCAGCGTGTCGAACTCGTAAATGTGCAACCATTGCGCGGCAAACTCGGTGGCCAGCCGGCGAATGCGACTATCCGCCAGCATCCGTCGGGATTGTGCCACCAGCACGTCAGGACTCTGCAGCGTGCCGCCGGCTGCCGCGGCGCGCAGCTCGCCGTCTGGCGCGGAGGACCACAGGAAGTAGCTGAGGCGGTTGGCCAGAGCGAAGTTCGATACCGGACCCGCGGTGCTGCCTGCGGGCGCCTGTTCTAATCGGTAGAGGAACGCCGGAGCGACAAAAATGCGCGCCAAAGTGAATCGAAACGCTTCTTCGTGGGGCAACGCTTCGGCGCGAAGCTGGCGATACAACGATCGCAATTCGTCCGATTCCGGCTCGGCCAGTGGGCGCCGATAGGCTCGCTCGGCAAATGCCACCAGCGCGTCGAGTTGGCGCGGCTCGGCGTCGAGCAAGGCCTGGCGATGCGCGGCCGCGGCGTCGTGAATCGGCTGGCGATACGGCTCGAACAAGCCCGGATCGCTGTCCTGGGTGGCATACTCCATCAATTGCGCGAACGCGTCGACGAGCATGAGCGCGTCGTGGCTGACGAAGTGCAACTCCGCCCACAGCCGGTCGAGCTCGGCCGCTTCCGCTTCGTCGAGCATCAGCCGCCGCAGTGGCTCATCTTCACGATGGAATAGCGTGAGCGTGACGACCTCGTCGACCGGCACGATCTGCATGTAGCAGAGCGCCCGGGGAAACCAACGGCGAAAGTCGTCGTAGGCTTTTTGATAGCGCTGGCGTGCCTCGCTGCCCTCGTTCGTCACGACGCTCAGATCGGTGCGCAGTTCCAGCGACTGCGGTTTGTCGAATTGCACACTCAATTGCACGCTGCCGGCGCTGCCGGTGCGCGGATCAAGCATGCCGTTGGTGACGAACTCCGCGCCGTCCACAAGATCGGCGGGCAAGCGGACTTCGATGACTGCCGGCGCCTGGGCACTCAGGCTGGCCGCGTCGCTGGCGCCGCCGTCCACGTGCCGGCCGAATCGTGCAGGATCAAGGCCCCAGGCGTCTTCATTCTTGGACGCGTCAGGTGATTGCTCGTTCGATGCGTCCGTTGTCGGACGAAGATTTGCGAACAGTGGTCCGTTCAATGAAGTTAGCTGACGATACAGCAATGCGTCGGGCTGCTGGGGATCCTCCGGTGGTCCTTTGGTGAGCAATTGCTCAAGTGCGCCGGCCAGTTGCTTGCGCTCTTCGGGCGACGAGGCCGTTTGCCACCGCGCCAAAAGCGAGCCCGCGGGAATCGTGGCGCCGCCGTCATTGGTCCCAACGGGTTCCGTATAGAAGTGCCAAACGTTGGCGTTGCCCATTCGATCGGCATGCGGGTTCGATGCCAGCACATCGGGAGTGACATCGGCCGTCAGGCTCCAAGTCTTACTGTCGTTGCCCGTCGAGGTGACGATCAGCTCGACATCGGTCAAGTCGCAGGAATGATTCGCTTCACGCGGTCCGATTGCCAGCGAGATCAAGTCGCCCGGCTGCACGGCCAGCGACTCGATCGGGCCAAAGGGCACGGCTTCTGCGCCGGTCGCTTCACCGCGAGCGATCATCTGCCGCGTGTGTCCCCGACGGAGCTCGACGTTCCACGTCACACCGTTGCCGCACTCGGGATGAGCGCGCAGCACGGCTCCTTCGATGCGCACCACACCCGCCAGTGGGCTGCGCCAGCCGACGGCGGCTGCCAGCGTGGGCGAGGGATGCACCGTGACTCCGTGCGGCTTCATGTTGCCCGGAATGCGCACGTGCTCGTCCGACGAATTGGCAAACAGGCTGGGCGTGGCGGCAGTGCCCCAACCTTTGACGAACGGATACCCGGCCGCTTCTTGCAGTTGTTCGGTGAACAAAGTGACCTTCAGGTCTGAACTACCGCCGATGCCGAGATGGTCGAGCCAGGAGCTGAGCGTATCCGCGGCGACCCCGTGTTTTTGCGCAAGTGCGACGACGTCGACGCGATCGGTCGAACGCGCCGCTTCGTCGGCGGCGGCCAACGAAGCGGACGTCGAGGCGAAAATCGTGCCGCGGCGCAATTCGAGCTGCCGAGTCAGTTCGCGCACGTCGCGCAACAACAAGTCTGGACGTCCGGGCGTCACCAGTCGCGGTTGTTGCCAGAGCACCGTGTCGCCTGCCGCGCCGTCGCCGGCATCGCCGGCAACCAGGTAGAGCGTCACTTCATTGCCGCCGGCCGGCGTGGGAATCTTCACGCGCAATTCTTGCGCGGTCGCGTGCGGATCGACCGGCACCATCCAGTCCTTCATATGACCGACGCTTTGAAACCGCGTGAGCGATTCCTGCCAGCGAGTGAGTTCGGCGCCGATCGCGGCCGTCTCGCCTGGTTTTGCATCGCGCCAAAGCTGTTGCACGCGAGCGAGCAGGAGCGATGGCTGCGGATCATTGAGAACGCTCCACAGCGACGTCATGTATTTGCCATTGAGTCCGACCTTGCCAGCCACTTCGACGGGCGACTTGCTGCCGTTGGTCAATGCCTCTCGCTCGGCGAGCGTGGCGGCCAGATACGCCTCCAAGGGCAATCGGCCTCCTTTGTTCGACTCCCAGTGCAAGCCGTGCAGGTCGACCGCGCTTGAGCCGCCGGGATCGGTGTGTCGGCTGTAGGTGCGGCGGATACGCGCCAGGATCTCCTCCGTCCAGTCGCGTGGCGAGATGGCCGCCGAGAAGCGAAAACCATCGGGCAACAGCACCGCATGTAAGGCCAACTCTTTACCGGCGTCGAAATACTTGGTCAACAGGGCCGGCGACATGGCCATCGCGCCGCCTGTGTTGGTGAATCCTTCGCCGGCCGCGCTGTCGGAGGGAAACTCGCGCGCCGGCTCCAGCGGCACCTCGATTAAGTCTTGCACCGTGTACGTGTATTGTGCGTTGTTGAGTCGTCGCAGCACGACCGCGCCTGGATCGCCTGCGCCAGCGGCTGCCTCGGCTTGCAGATAGCGCTCGACCCAGCCGCGCAGTTGGCGGCGCTGGTCGGGCGTGGGTTGCTCCGCGTCCTTGGGCGGCATCTCGCCGTTGTCGAGCATCTCGGCTACCTTGAGCCAGGAGGCGCTGCCGCGGCGCACGGCGGCCAGATCCTCGAACCGCTCCAAGTCGAGCTCGCCCTCCTGAGCCGCCGTCGAGTGGCAGTCGAGGCAGAATTGCTTCACCAGCGGCAGCGATTGGTCGCGAAACTCGCGCTCGAGGACCGCGAACGATTCCTGGACTTCGTCAGCAGCCAGGTGCGAACAGCCGAGCGCGACAAAGAGCGTCAGCGAACAGGTAAGCTTGGTGGACATGATTCGGCCGAGGCGGGAAAGCATAGGGCGGGGTGGTTGCGGGCGTCCGGTACCAGAATACCATGTACGCCATCGAGATGCACGCTGCCGAAGGGGCCGTTGCGCACTGTCGCATCGGCGGTGGTGCGAGGGTGACCGGACGTGTGCGTATTCACCGGGCGATGAGGCAGCGGAGCTACCAAGATGCACCCCGACGCGTACACGTCGCTGGCCGCCATGGAGCAAGTCGGTTGGTATTATCAGGCGCGGGCACGCTGCCTCCAGCGGTTGGTCGAGCGTTTTGTTGTGACCGACGGCAAGCCACTTGAAATCCTCGACGTGGGCTGCGGCACCGGCGGTACGTCGGCGGCGCTAACGCGGTTTGGACACGTGGTCGGGCTCGAGCCGTCGGAGTTGGCGCTCCGATTGCTCCAGGAGCGGCATCCCGAACTGGATGTCGTGCCAGGCGCAGTGGCCGACGTGGATGTGCTTTTTCCAGGCGAGCATTTCGATCTGGCCACGATCATGGGCGTGTTGTATCACCGCGACGTGGCCGATCCGGCCGAATCGCTGCGCAAGGTGCGGAGCGTGTTGCGGCCCGGCGGTTGGCTGATTTGGAACGAAGGCGTGTATCCCATCTTGGCGCGGACGCACGATGAATTTGTCGAAGCCGGCCGACGATTTCGCCCCAGCGAGATGCGGGCGTTACTTGTCGGCGCGGGATTTCGCGTGCGATTCGCCTCGCACTTGTTGGGCTGGGCCTTTCCGATCGCGCTGGCGCTCGCCTTGTCGCACCGGGCCCGTCGAACGCTGTTCGGCCCGCAGCGGTACGCCAATCATGTGTCGGACGACCGACCGCTGCCGCGTGTGGTGAATGCGGCGCTGCGCGAGCTTACCTACCTGGAATGGGCTTGCTCGCTCAGGCATCTCAAGGCGCCGGTGGGAGTCGCGTATTTGACGATTGCCCAATCCACGAAATAGGCAGCCCGGCGTTGTCCGAGCACACCGTGCTGCCATACGGATTCTCGAGAATTGCCACCGGCATGCGTGGCTGGTAACACCCGCTCTGCTCAGCTAGAATTCCGGTAGGTTTTGGTTTGTCTTCGTCCTGCTGGGGAGTTCGCGAGATGGCCACCGAGTTAGTGGAAACGAGCGCCGACGGAACCATTCCGGGCACGGGATTCACGAAAGCCCATCAGCTTTTTCGTGAGTCGGTGCGCCGCTTCATCGATCAACAGATCAATCCCTATGTGGACGAATGGGAGCAGGCGCGGATGTTTCCCGCGCACGAGTTGTTCAAGAAGGCGGGCGATCTCGGTCTGCTGGGACTTTCCTATCCCGAGGAGTACGGTGGCGCAGGCGCCGATTATTGGTACAACATGGCCTTGGCCGAGGAACTCTCGCGCATCAATTGCGGGGGCATCCCGATGGCGCTGAGCGTGCAGAGCGACATGGCCACTCCGGCCCTCAATCAATACGGCTCGCACGAGTTGAAGAAGCAGTTCCTCGAGCCGGCCATTCGCGGCGACGCGGTTTGCAGCGTGGCGGTGACCGAGCCTGAAGCCGGCTCGGACGTGGCGGCCATTCGCACCAAAGCGGAACGCCACGGCGACGAGTACGTCATCAACGGCAGCAAGCTCTATATTACCAACGGCGTGCAAGCCGACTGGATCTGTCTGCTCGCGCGCACTTCGCCCGGCGCCGGCTACAAGGGCATGTCGTTGATCGTCGTGCCCACCGACGTCAAGGGCTTCGCGGTCGCCAAGAAGCTGGAAAAGATGGGCAACTGGTCCAGCGACACAGCCGAGCTGGTGTTCGACAACGTGCGCGTGCCGGTTGCCAATTGCATCGGCGAAGAGGGCATGGGCTTCATCTACCAGATGCAGCAGTTCCAAAACGAACGGCTGGTGAGCTCGCTGGGCGCCGCCGCCTCTGCCGAAAAGATTCTCAAGATGACCATCGATTATTGCCGCGGCCGCAAGACGTTCGGCAAACCGTTGATCGAGAATCAGTGGATCTGCTTCAAGCTCACGGAGCTCATCTCCGAGGTCGAGTTCCTGCGGCAGATGTGCTATCACTGCGGACGATTGATGGACCGCGGCCAGGATTACACTCGCGAGGCCTCGATGGCCAAGCTCAAGGCCGGGCGATTGGCGCGGAAGGTCGCCGACACCTGCATGCAGTTTCACGGCGGCATGGGCTACATGGAAGAATACCCGATGGCTCGCTATTACCGTGACTCGCGGCTGTGGTCGATCGGCGCCGGCGCCGATGAGATCATGCTCGGTATCATCGCCAAGTTCGAAGGCATCGCGCCGAGCCGTTAGCTCAGGCCGAAAGAGAATCGTCCAACCCGCCGACCTCAACGGCCAGCGGGTTGGACGATTTGTCGCATCGTAAGTCCCCTGCTATCTCGGGGGTAAACGGCCAGCGGTTTAGGCCTTGCTTGCCAGGTTCGTGCGCCGTCGATAGCCGTACAAGCCCAGTCCGACCATGGCCATGCCGGCCAGCGCGAACGTGCCGGGTTCGGGAACGAAGTTGGTCCGTTCGCCGGCGTTGAGCGCGCTGATTTCCAACCAGTCGACGTAGCCCACAGAGCCGGCGTTGCCCGAACCGACGCCGAGCTGAATGTCGACGATCGTGGCATTGGTCAAGCGAGTGCCATACGTGGCATCGGCCAACCATTGGTTGATGGTCAAGCTGAGGTGCGGCGGGTTGACAGCCGTCAACGTGGTGCGATCGAACATCCACCAGGTGCCGTTGTTGGGATCGATCGCTTGCGTGACCCAACTGCCCGTGGGCGTCGAGCCCGCATCCGGATTGTCGTACGGCTCATAGATGAGGACTTTGTCCCAGTTGCTCTCGCCGATACGGCTGGAAGCACCTGTGATGCCGTAGTCGGAGGTTTGCAGTCCCAGCTTCAAGGCCGGAGCGGGCGCGCCCACCGGACCGTCTTTGTACCAGCGATACGAAGCGGTGAGACCGGCCAGTCCGCCCAAACCGTTGGTGTCGACATAGGCGAGCGTGGCCTTGTCGTTGCCCGCCGGAGACAGGAGATTCAGTGAGCCGTCGCTGCCGGCCGGACCGCTGACGAATTGAATTCGTGAATCAATGTCAACTTGCGTGGTTGCATTGACGCCTGCCACGCGGGTGTCGGTAGAGCTCCAGCCGTTTTGGCCGACCGCGGAAACCAATACTTCCGCTTGAGCGATGTGCGCCGCGAAGAGGGCGACGAGAGTAAAAGCAGTCGTACGTGCCAACATTAGCGTTCTCCTGGTTGCTGGAAGCGAGGAAACTACAAAGCTGCCCAAGCGATTCCTTGCGAGCGAACGCAGGGACATCCGAGTCCAACGTGTTCCACAGCATAAACACCACATAGCCCAGTGTCGAGGGTTGGCGAACCCATCAGCGGCGGACTCACATGCGCAGCAGGGCGCCCCGCCTTGTTGTTGTATATGCACGCAGTGTCAAAGCGGCGCGCACGCCGGCATCGGGCGGCGAGTTTTCGGCGATGATTTGGAGATTGCCGCCCGCGATGCGTACTATCGCACAGTGCTCACGGGTCGGCGGACCAGTCGACATGCGACTGCTGCGGCGGATGCGCGGCCGCGCCTTGGGCGTCGCCATTGGTCGCGCTGGAGCTTGACGAAGCCGCTTGGAGTGGTGATTCAATGCTGGCCGCATCGTCGGCGTCCGCGGGCTCCAACGGCGACTCCCACTCGACGTCTTCATCCGGAGCGTGCGCTCCGCCGCCGGTGGCCAACGTGTACACGTAGTACATCGTGGGAGTCAAAAACAGCACGAGCACCGTGGATGCCATCAGGCCGAAGCACAAGCTGGTGGCCATCGGAATTACAATCTGAGCCTGGAACGAACGCTCGATCAAAATGGGAAACAGGCCGGCCACGGTCGTCACGCTGGTCAGCATTACAGGCCGAAACCGCTGTGCGCCGGCATCCACCAGCGCGTCCTTGATCGAAAGGCCGTCGGCCACCCGATGGTTGATGAAGTCGATCAGCACGATCGCGTCGTTCACGACCACTCCGGTCAGAGCGACCAACCCGAACAGGCTGAACATCGTCAGCTCCATGCCCATCAGGAAGTGGCCCCAGATCGCGCCAATGACGCCGAAAGGAATAATGGCCATCACCAAGAGCGGCTGCAAGTACGAACGAAACTCGACGGTCAAGAGCACGAACATTCCGACCATCGCGACCATCAAGCCGACCTGCAGGCTCTCCATCGATTCGGTGGTGCGTTCCTGCTGGCCTTCCCACAACACGTGGACGTCGGGGTATCTAGCAAGCAGCCCGGGCATGAACGTGGTGCGCAAATCCTGCACGATGCTGTAGGCGTTGCCGGTCGTTTCATCGACGTCGGCGGTGATGGCGATGGCCCGCAACTGGTCGATGCGATTGATCTCGGCATAACCTCGAACCACGTTGACGTCGGCCAACTCGGTGATGGGGCGTTCGGCGCCGTCGGTCGTGCGAATGCGAATCTCTTCGAAGTCGGCCAGCGAACGGCGATCATCCTGGGGATAGCGGACCATCAACTTCACTTCGTGCCGGCCGCGCTGCAAGCGCATCACTTCTTCGCCGTAGTACGATGCCCGCACGGTTTCGGCCAGATCGGCCAAGGGGATGCCCATGGCCATTGCGCTCTGCTTGACCTTGAGCTGGAACTCCCACTTGCCGGGGCGTGAATCGTCGGCAATGTCGGACACCGACGAGTAGTCCGCCAAACGGGCTTTGGTGTCGTCGATGGCCCGTTCGAGCTGATCCATGTGCTCGGAATCCGCCAGCAGCCGGAACTCGATCGGCCGGCCGCCGGGGCCGAAGTCGGGAATCTGAAACGTCACGCTCTCGGCGCCGGGAAAATCCCCCGACAGTTTGCGCCATTGGGCAATAATGTCGCGGCTGTGAATGTCGCGCTGGTCGGTTTCGACCAACTCGACGTTGACGCCGCCCACGTGGCTGCCGCTGGAGCGCGTGTCCGGCCCCATGGCGCCGGGCGCGCTGATCTGTCCGACGGCCCGGTGCACGAAACGCACGATCTCGCGGCCCTTGGCCTTCTGCTCTTCGTTGATTGCCAGGATCGCCTTCTCGATTTGCGAGGTCGCCGCGTCAGTCACCGCGGCCGGCGTGCCGTCGGGATAGACGATCCGCGCAATGATCTGCTTGCTGTCGATCGAGGGGAAAACGTTGAACGGCACGCCGCCGGAGGCCACCAGGCCGACTGAAACCAGCAAGCTCGCTACGGCCAGCGACAAAGTAATAGCCGCGTGATCGATCGTCCAGCGCAATGCCGGTCGATAATAGTTTCTGATGATCTTGTCGAGCCACGCATTCGACTTGATGTTGATCCAAGCGAACAAGTCGCCCAAGCGACGCAGCGGATAGCTGAACTGTGTCCACGCGAATGCCAACACCCAGAGGGCATTGCCAAACGTGGCCGCCAAAGCCGGCGACATTACGTTGCGCCAGCGGCGGGTTTTGTCGAGGATCGTCTCGACCGCGGGCGCGTGACCCAGGTGGCACGGCAGGATGAAGGTGGCTTCGGTCAACGATATCAGCAGCGAGGCAATTACCGCGGTCGGCATCACGCCGATGAACTTGCCCATCACACCCGCCACGTACGCCAGCGGGATGAATGCAATTACAGTCGTGAATACGGAGGAGAATATACTAGGCACGACTTCGCTCGTCGCGTCGACCGCCGCATGCAAATAGCTCTTGCCGCGCTGCCGGTGAGTATAAATATTTTCGCCTACGACAATGGCGTCATCGACCAGAATGCCGAGCACCATCAGAAAGGCAAAACTGGTGAGCATATTGAGCGTGTGACCGGTGAAATACAACACCGTGCAAGTGCCCAAGATGGCCACGGGAATTCCGATCGCCACCCAAAAGGCCAACCGCATTTCCAGGAAGATGGCCAACAACAGGAACACCAGCACCAGTCCCTGAATGCCGTTCGTCAGCAACATGTCCAGCCGATCGCGGACCTCGACGGACTGGTCGCCCCAGGTCACCATTTCATAACCGGGCGGCAGCGCGGTCGTGGCGACGTATTGCTTCACGTCGGCGACCATCGCCAACAAGTCCTCGGTCTCGGTGCGCTCGACCGTGATCGCCAGACCGGGACGACCGTTGATGCGGCTGATCGACGTGACCGAATCGTCGAATTCGTCGCGCACCGTGCCCATGTCTCCGACGCGCAGTACCACGCCGCCGGGCGACGTCACCAGCGGAATGTCGAGAATGTCTTCGCCGATGGTCCCCTTGTTCTTGCCGCGCAGCAACACTTCCTGCGAGTCGGTGCGCATCGTGCCGCCGGGAATCTCCACGTTCTGACGGCGTACGATCTGGGCTACCTGTTGCAGCGTCAGGCCGTACTTGCGCAGCGTCTCTTCGGGGATTTCGACGTCGATCTGATACTCGCGCGCGCCGACGATGCTGGCTTGCGAAACGGCCGGCTGGTGCAACAAGTCGTCGCGCACGCGCTCGGCGATCTCGCGCAAGCGCAGATCGGACTGCGGATCGTCGCTTTCGGGTCCGAGGATGCCGACGCTGATCACGGGCTGGCGCATCGTGATCTGTTTGACTTCGCGCTCTTCGGCCAGCTCGGGAAAGCTGGGGATGCGATCGACCTCGGAACGCACTTCGTTGAGCGCCTTCTGCACGTCCTCGATGTCGGCTTCCAACTCGATAACGACGAAGCCGGCCCCCTCCTGGGCGATCGAGACCTGTTGCTTGATGCCCTCGATCGGCCGTACGGCCTCTTCGATTTTCTGGCAGATGCCTTCCTCGACTTCGTCGGGGCTGGCGCCGGGATAAGGGACACTGACGAGAATGATCTCCAGATCGAATTCCGGAAACACCTCGCGGCGCATCTGAGAGAGGCAGAACAGGCCGACGACGATCGACGACACCATCAGCGTATTCATCGCCGGGGTGTTGCGAACGGCCCATTGAATGACGGACTTCATCGGGCGGCCTGCTCCTGGATGGCCATGCCGTCGACGGCCACGGCCAACGGCGAGCTCACCAGTTTCATGCCCGGCTGCAAGCCCGATCCATCGGCGTAGATCAGTACGATGTCCTCATCGGCATCGGCGACCCGCACTTGATGAACGGTCAGCTTGCCGTCGGCCACCTGCCAGACGCGGTTGCCCGGCTGCAAGGATCGCTGTGGGATTTCCAGCAGCGTCATCAGCGGCTGAGCATGCACGCTCACTGTGACATAC
The DNA here is from genome assembly GCA_040901665.1 of Pirellulales bacterium. GTDB lineage: Bacteria > Planctomycetota > Planctomycetia > Pirellulales > PALSA-1355 > JTS-RE94. The sequence continues at coordinate 15,568 of JBBDYK010000253.1, forward strand.
ATGCCGCGCACCAGCGCCGGCGGGCCGACCGCGGCGAGCGCCTCGTCGCCGTCCCCTTCGACCCTTAGCACCTGTCGCGGATTCGCCACCAGCACGCGACAGGGCACGGTGCGGGTCCGCTCGTCCAGCCCAATGCCGTCAAAGCGAGACAGCACGCCCTCCCACGTATAGCGGCGGCCCCCCAATTCATAGCTGACGGTCACCGGCGCGCGGGGAATCTGATAGTCGCGGGTCAGCCCGCTCGTGTCTCCTTCGTGCGGCTCCTGCGTTTGGGCCCACAACCAGTAGAGATCTTCCATGCGTAGATTGCATTTTACTTCCACCGCCGAGGTATCCTCGATCATCGCCAACGAGGTGCCCTTCTGCACGTACGAATCTTCCTGGACCATTTCGCGAATGATGACGCCGTCGATGGGGGCCACGACCTTGGTGCGCGCCAGGTCGAGCTGGGCCTTGGCGAGTTGCGATTGGCAAAGGTCGTGAGCGCTAACCAGCCGGCCGCGGCGCGTGTTGAACAACTGCAACTGATTTTCCAATTGGATCACCGAGTTCAGCGCCGCCAGCTCGTCGCGCTTGGATTGCTCCAATTCCGTGTCTGAGACGATCTTGCGACTGGCGAGTTGCTCCTGGCGTTGCAGCTCTTTGCGCTGCAGCGCATGCTGCTGCTTGGCGACTCCGATCAACGCCTTGGTGTTCGACACCTCGACGTCCAACTCTTCGAGCTGCACGGCGGCCTGCGCCATTTCCCGCTTCAATCGCTCGGCTTCCAATTCGTAGTCGCGCGCGTCGATTTCGATCAGCGGAGTGCCGGCCGAAACATAAGTGCCGGCGCGGCACTTGTCCGAGCGCTTGGCGATGCGGCCGGTGACCTCGGCCGCCAGATCGATCTCACGAAACGGCGTGACCAGGCCATCCACCGTGAAATCGAGCCCCCCGGTGTGCGGCTGGACCACGATCGTCTCGACCATGGGCGCAACAGCTTGGGTACGTTCGTTTTGTGGCGCGGCCTTCAGACTGCTCAGGACCTTGAAGGCGATGAACCCCAAAATGAGAATTCCGATCGGCGCGCCGATGCGAATGGCCTCGATGATCGGCGAACGGCCGGCGGTTCGCGCGGATCTTTCAGTGCGCGGCGGAAGTGCTGCCAGGTCTTGCTTCATGTTCCAACGATTCGTGCATGGGCGCGATCAGAAACGGGCAAACGGCCATAAGCGGTTCGCCACGTGGGGCCGAAACTTGGCCAGGCAAGCTTCCGCGGGGGGCATAAGGCCTATTATTGCTTGGCAGACTCGATTTTGCACGCCCAAAGCGCTGGCAAATGGGCCGTCGTCGCCGCCCGGCGATCCGAACTGGGATATTGTAAACGACCGGCGCCATCGCTCCACCTGGCTCCCTAGTGGACACTTGGCGGCGCGACAGGTTCGGCCGGCAAACATGGCCCGCCTCACCGTACTGTACCCGCCGAAAAAGCCGTTTGTGTCGCAACACGCACGATCTGTTGGAACATCCGGCGTGGCAACGCATGCCCGCCAGCCGGATCGACCATGCGACGATCTTGACGAACTATCGACTGGGCCGATTCGGGCATCTCGGGAAAGAGGTTGATCGTCGACGATATCGTCCGCGCACTCGCTCCAGAGTCGTTGGCGGAAATCAACGCCCAAGCCGACGCCGCATTGGAAGGAATCGGAGAACTGGGGCCATTAGCAATTGCCGTGCCACGGATGGCAACGAAATTCATTGCGCGAGATGCTACGCGGCTACCGCAGGCGGCGACATCGCGAAACCCAGGGGCGCGGTGGCAAGCGCGTCATGGATGGCGCTTTTTTGGCCGGCCATCACGTTGCTCACGAGCCGTCGGAGCTCGCTGACAATGGCAGTGATTGAGCAGGAACCGGCTTTGGGTCGAGTTGCCAGAGGACGCTTCGTCCGCCATCGCAGCCGAAGCGAATCAACGACAATCGTTGACCCTGATTGAGGCGTTGGATCGTCGCCAGCAAGCGCGCTTGCTCGGAAGCGCTTCTGGCACTCAGCCAAGGGTCGTCGATGCGCGCTGGCCAGTGCTGCTCCTCGAACGCTGCCAGCACGGACTCCTGGTCGGGCGAGGGCAAGGTGAAGCGCTTCACGAGTTGCAAGCCGAAGCGCAACTCATGTCGGTCGCGATCCCAGCGCGGCGTCGGCGTGCTGCCCCCACTGGCGTGGCCACTGGCCCATCGATCCGCAGGCGCGGCATCGGCGCTGTCGACCGAAGGAGAAATGCCGTTTTGCGGCAAGGCGATGGCAATCGTCCTAGCGATCGAATCGGTGGCGCCGCGCAGTTCGCGCGCCAGCGTCGCGCCCGCACCCGTCAAAATGAAACATGACCGCTTGCCGAACACGGCTCGCGCGCGCTTGCGAAACGTGCGACCGCTGCCGCCGTTGCCGGCGACTTCGACCGCGTGTTCGATCATTCCGCGGGCCAGGAGCCAACGGAGATCGTTATTAGAGAGTCGTAACCGCCTCAGGCTGCTAAGTTCGACGGCAAATTCCCACGACTCGGTCTTGAGATCCTCGGCGTACCCGAGACCCTCAAGCAGGATCGCGAGGGCGGCCTTGATGGCCGCTTCGGGCGGATTGCCGGTTGGCTTGGAATTTGCCCCGTTATTGCAACCGTTCTCGGCCGCCGTGCTTTTGATGGCTGGGATTTTCAAGGTGGCCATGGGTACGTCTCCACGTCGAGAGAATCATCAAAGTCGCTACCGTCATAGTTGCTTCTCCCTGCCGCCTTCTGTCCGCCGATCGGCCGCCAAAAAAAGCCCGTACCCACCGTCAATGGCGAGTCGGGCATACTACCCCTGCATCCTGGCTTTTCCTAAGCGGTACAAGCATACCTGTTTAGCGGGGTTTGTCAACGGTCCTGGTAGTGCGGGTCGAACCGATTGGTCCGGCGGGAGAAACTGGAGAATCGTTGGGCGCTTTCGCTCGACATGGGCGGTTGCTCGACTATGATCTTGAAAGACCCCCCTCGCGACGACACCCGCCTTGCCCGACTCTCGCCCCATGACCAGGACTGCCACCGAATTGCCGAGCCGCCCCGAAGCGCCAAGCCACGACGACACCGCGGCGACCGCTCGATCGGAGATTCATCCGCATCTGAAAGAGGCGCTCTCCCTGCTGCTGCAAGCGCATGACTATGCGTTGGAACTTGGTCAGGATGACTGGGACATGGCCGTCGAGTTGGACGCGCTGCGCACGGCCAGGCTGACCAATAGCGATCTGCGTTGGCTGCTGGCCAAGGGTCTGATTGATCACGCGGTCGAGGCAACGGCGCCCGGGGACTCGGCGCGGCATTTTCGCCATTCACCGTTGCTCTCGTTTTCCGGACCTACTTGCGTGGTGTTGACGCGGTCGGGTGCGTCGATCGCTCGCGAAGCCTTATCGTGTGAGGCAGCCAGTGGTACGGCCGCGCCGCGCGTGGGCCTTTGTCAATTGGCGACCGCCGACGAGTTGACGGAGCGACCGAAGTGGGACGAGCAGCGGCGGCAGTTGCGCGTGGGTCGCGTCCTGGTGAAGGAGTTCAAGCTTCCCTCGCCCAACCAGGAGACGGTGTTGATGGCCTTTGAGGAAGAAGGTTGGCCGCCGCGGATCGACGATCCACTTCCGCCGGTGGCGCAGCTCGATCCGAGGCGCCGGCTGCACGACACGATCAAGGCGCTTAACCGCAAGCAGAAGCGCGATCTGATCCGCTTTCGCGGCGACGGGAGCGGCGAAGGAATTCGCTGGGAGCCCATCGTTTCCTAGCCGTGTAGATCCGCGGGAATTACTACATCGCGGACCCGAGCC
>JBBDYK010000254.1:0-19327 GCA_040901665.1 Pirellulales bacterium
AGACACGGGCTTGGGCGGTGCGGGTTCGCGCGCGGAATTCCGCGGAAAAAAACAACCGGCGAGCAGCGCGGGGGCCGACTCGCCGGAAATTGTCGAGTAAATCGACGCAGGAGCGGGAGCTTGTGAAACGCCGCACAAGGTTGCCGCGGGCGGCTATTCCTGTGCCTTCTTGGTCTTTTTCTTCCGCGCTGGTGCTGCAGAGACCATCTCCTTCAGGCTGACGCTGCCGTCGCCATCGGAGTCGAGCTTGCGAATCGCTTCGGCCGCAGCCGAAATTTCGTCACTGCTTAGCTGACCATCCCGGTCGGCGTCCAGTGTCTGGAAGAGTCCCATCCGCGGACCGGCATCGTCACGGGGGCGACCCGGCTCGGGGCGCTTGGTGCGTGCCTGATCCGGCGTACCTTCCGGAGATTTGACATTGGGTGTCTGAGGAGGTTGAGCCGGTCGACCGACGGCCCGGAATTCGTCGAGCGTCACAGCTCCGTCGCCGTCCTTGTCGCCGCGCTCGATCAGCTTCGCAAAGCCCGCGCGGCGCTCTTCAGGCACTTCGTCCAACGTGACGCGACCGTCTTTGTCCGCGTCCAGGCGCTTGAAGATCTGCCCCGGTTCGGGACGACCCTCGGGCCGTTTGGCGCCCTTGCCTTCGGTGGGCTTGTCGCCCGCAAATGCCCGCGCTAGTTCTTCTTTGGTCAGCGCGCCGTCGCCGTCCTTGTCGCCGCGCTCGATCAGCTTCGCAAAGCCCGCGCGGCGCTCTGCGGGCACCTCGTCGAGCGTGACGCGACCATCTTTGTCCGCGTCCAGTCGCTCGAAGAATCGCCCTGGCTCGGGGCGACCCTCGCGCGTCGGCCGCTCGGGGCGTTCCAGACGCTCGGGCTCGTCGGGCTTGTCGGCCGGGCCTTTCAAGCCCGCGGCGAATTCGACGAGCGTCAACTTCGAGTCGCCGTCGCTGTCGGCCATGCGGACCAGGCGTTCAAAAAGCCGCTTGCGGTCCGCGGGCACTTCGTCGGCGGTCAACTGTCCGTCCTTGTTCGTGTCGAGATCGGCAAACGTAGTCGCCGGATCCTGGCCGCTGGGCGCCGCGGCGGCCGCAGTTTCGTCGTCGGCGACGGCGTGCAACGCCAGAGCCCCGGCGAGGACGACGGCAGTGATGGGAAGCGATTTGTACACGGAAGTCTCCTCAATGTGCCTGGTGACGTGGCGGTGCCTGGTGGCATGGGGTCGCAAGTGCAAGCATGACCGCCAAGCATCTAACCGCACGCCAAGGGTAGAGTTTCGGGGCGCAGCAGCGATTTTCGATAGTTCGCCCGTTTTCTCCGCGTTGCCCGGCCACGCGCCGCTGACGCCCGGGCTGGATTGGCCGACTGCTAGCGAAGGCACCGCAAGCGCTGGCAGGTGCCGTGACTCCGCTGAATTCCGTGCGGAATCGAACTTGTTCCAGCAGGACCACGTCCCTACAATCCGCTGCCATTTACGCGCTCGTTTCGGGTCGCGAATGGGGCGACGCGCACGATCCGCACCGGCGGCACATTCGTAGTAATGTCGAAGGCTGGCAGGGTCGCACGAATGGACTCGGCAATCCCTACGGTATTGTGGCGGAATTGCCACGGCGTGGCAAACTCGCGTCGCCGTGTGACTGGCAGAATCAATAAGCTCGGGCAAGCAGATTCGGCGCACGCGGCGCCGTTCGCTACAGCCCGTACAGTTACGAGTTTACGAGAACGAAGCGGTTGGAGGACGAGCGGTTTCGTTGAATGCCGGCGGCCGAATCGGTCGATGAATAGGGTGCATGACTCTAGCGCTCGCGAGGTCAATCCTCTGACATGGACTGCGGCGCCGGCAAGCAAGTGTGACTTGAGTAGACAGACGCATCGGATAGCAGACGAGCGTGCTGATTCCACGAGGTTTACCCGACCACGACAATTCCAACCAAAGCCGTTCCGGCTAAGGTCCGGTAGACAAGCGAATCAGAACTGCCCGAGGCGTGGGTCTCCACATCAAGCTGGCGAACATCCAAAGTCTTCATTGAACAGTTGACAGATCCTGTGTACCGGCGCGCGACAGTGTTTTTGTCGCGTGTGAGGTATGAGGGCATTTTGTCAGAGGAGAGAACGATGCAAATCTACGGTCCCTCGCACCTGCATGGCGCCCAAGCGATCGGCGGTCCGCACACGACGCGCGCAGTTCAGCCGCCCACGACTTCGCAAACGTCGTCGATCAGCGATCAACTCGACATTTCCGACGCGGCACGACTGGCCGATCGCGTGGCCGAGCTGCCCGAGATTCGCGCCGATCGCGTGGCCGAACTGCGCAGCGCCATTCTCAGCGGCAGCTACGAAACGCACGACAAGCTGTCCACGGCGGTGGATCGGTTGTTCGACGAAATCGCGTAACGCCGCTCGGGGATGAATTGGCGACTTTAGTCGGGCCACGGACGGCCGGCGAGGCTTAGCGCCTCGCACCATAGGCCAGGCGGGAACTTGCATTCGCCGACCGATCATTTAGAATCAATAACGATTCTTGAATAGTCGTGGGAGGCTGCGACCTCCCGGTTTTGGTGGCGACGCCGAGGGCATTCGCCCAATTTGGCGCAACGTAAGCCTGCTGGTCTGATTGCACATGGCTGATTTTTCGCTCGGTACCGTCGAAGTTGCGCTGGCGCCGCTGGAACGCTTCGAAGAGTTCCTGCAAAGTCGCGGCAAGCGGATGACGCAGCAGCGGCGGATCATCCTGGCCGAAGTGTTCGAGCGGCACGACCATTTCGACGCCGAGGATTTGATCGGCCATTTGAGCACCACCGCCGGCGGACGCCGCGTGAGCCGCCCGACGGTCTATCGCACGCTTTCCGAAATGGTCGACGCCGGACTGCTGCGCAGCATGGCGCTGGGCGGACGCACGGTCTATGAACACGACTATGGCTACCCGCAGCACGATCACATGCACTGCGAGCAGTGCCAGAAGCTGATCGAGTTTCGCTGCGATCAGATTTCACAGATCGCCGAAGAGCTGGTCCGCCAATACCAGTTTCGCGTGACCGGCCACCGGTTGATCTTCAGCGGCATCTGTGCCGAGTGCCGATCGAAGAAACGGCCCACGCGCAAGCTGGACCTGGTGTAAATCGCTAGCAGCCTGTTGAATTCTTCAACAGGCTGCTAGACGCGAATCTCGGCGTCGGGGGTGGTGTCGGCTGGATAGCGGGCGCGGATCGGGGCGACGACGTCGGCAATGAACTCGTCCACCTGCTCGGGCGCGCGGCCGACGAACTTCGCCGGATCGAGCGTTGCCGACAGGTCGATGCCCCGAAAGGCCGGATCGGCCGCCAGACGCTCGAGCAGGTCGTTGGCGCCTCCTTGCTGCTTGACCACCGCGGCGGCATCCTGGCTGTGGCGGCGAATGCGCTCGTGAATGTCCTGGCGATCGCCTCCCTTGGCCACGGCCTCCATCAGGATCGCTTCGGTGACCATGAAGGGCAGCTCTTCCTGCAGGTGTTTGGCGATCACTTGCGGATAGACGACCAGCCCGGCGGCGACGTTCTGATAGAGCATCAAGATGGCGTCGACGGCCAAGAACGCTTGCGGAATGGTGAGTCGGCGATTGGAGCTGTCGTCCAAGGTGCGCTCGAGCCATTGCGTGGCGGCCGTGTTGGCGGCGCTGGATTGCAGGCTGATGACGAACCGGCTTAAGCCGCAGATGCGTTCGGCCCGCATGGGGTTGCGTTTGTAGGCCATGGCCGAGGAGCCGATCTGGTCGGCTTCGAACGGCTCTTCGATCTCCTTGCGGTTTTGCAGCAGCCGCAGGTCCGTGGCCGCTTTTTGCGCGCTGGTTGCAATGCCGGCCAGCACGTCGATCACTTGCGCGTCGACCTTGCGCGAATAGGTTTGGCCGGTGACGAGATAGCTCATGGGAAAGCCCATCTTCTCGGCCACGAGTTGATCGAGCCGCTGTACCTTGGCATGGTCGCCGGCGAACAATTGCAGGAAGCTGGCCTGCGTGCCGGTGGTGCCCTTGGCGCCGCGCGCCTTGAGCCGCGCCGAGCGAAACTCGATTTCCTCCAGATCCATCACCAGGTCGTAAGCCCACAGGCAGGCCCGCTTGCCAACGGTGGTGGGCTGGGCCGGCTGCAAATGCGTGAAGGCCAGGCAGGGCAAGTCGCGATACTTTTCGGCGAACGAGGCCAAGGCGTCGATGACGCCCACCAGGCGGCGGCGAATTAACTCCAACCCCTCGCGCATTAGGATCAGGTCGGTGTTGTCCGTCACATAGCAACTGGTGGCGCCCAGGTGGATGATCGGCCGGGCGTCGGGGCAGGCGTCACCATAGGTGTGCACGTGCGCCATCACGTCGTGGCGCAGCTTCCGTTCGTACTCGCGGGCCTTGTCGAAATCGATGTCGTCGACGTGCGTGCGCAGTTGCTTGAGCTGCTGGGGCGTGATGGGCACGCCGAGCTCGGCCTCGACCTCGGCCAGCGCCAGCCACAGCCGTCGCCAGGTGGAGAATTTACGCTGTGGACCCCACAACTGCGACATCTCGGCCGACGCGTAGCGGCCGATCAGCGGGTTGTCGTAGTCGTTGGGTGCGGGCGTGTCGTCGGTGGAAGTTTTCATCTGGCCCAGCGTACCACGAGGCGTCGCGGCGGCAAAGCGGGGCCATGCAGCCCGCACTTAAGGACGCAATTGGCGGGGGAGCGGTTCGGCGAAAAACTGTGAGCGGTTACGCCGTTCGCGCTTGGGCAAAGCGAGACCTATGCTTCAGTCGGGCGACAAGCACACCTGAACTGTGGGAAGATCGGCAAATGATACTTGCCAAGCGACTCGCTGGCATGCTGACTATCCGCGGTAGCGCGGTCCTGGCGTTACTGTGCCTCGTCGTTTCGCAGGCGAACACCATCGCGGCCGACAAGGCCAACGAGCCGGCCGCGCCGCAGCAAGCGCTTGAGCGCTTCGTGGGCGAGTGGGAAACCAATGCGACCATTCGCCGAGCGGGACCTCCGCCGCGCGAGATCGTCACGCACGGCAAGGCCACCTGCCGGCGCACGCTGGGCGGCGAGTGGTTCGAGTTTCGCACCCAGACCATTCCGGCCGGCGAAAGCGATTTGCAAGTGATGACGTACGACGCGGCTGCGGGCGTCTATCGGCAGTGGGTGTTCTCCTCCGACGGCTACCGGCACGAAGCCACGGGCCAGTGGAACGATGCCACTAGCACGCTCCGCTGGAGCGGCCGAAGCGGCGACAACACCTTCGTGATCGACGACCAATGGGCGACGCCCGACCGACTCGAATGGACCTTGCGCCGCAAGAACGCCCAAGGCGACATCGTGCAGACGATCGCAGGAATTGTGACGCGGGCCGAGGAGCAGTGAATCTTGCCTCACATATTCGTCAGATCGTCGCCCGCGTTGCCGCCGATGAGGTTGTCGAGTGCGGCGGCCAGTTGGGCATCGTGGGCGTCGTCCTGAGTGTAGATGCGGCAGATGCGGTGCGCTAGCGGCAGTTGGCGGAACAGTTGATCGTCGGTCAACGGCCTTGGCTCGCCGCGGGCTGGGTCGTATAGAAAGTTCTGGCCGGCGCTGGGGCCACGCGTGTCGGGGCGGTGCAAGTGCCGGGCCAGGTCGACCTTGAACGGCAAGGCGGCCAGATGCTCGGGCAGCGCCGCGCGCAACTCGCGCTCGACGAAATCGGACCGGCTGAAGATGCTGCTCCGTTCGGTCTGCTGGGCGTCGAATACCAGGTTGCGCTGGCACGCCATCTTCCAGGGTATTTGACGATTCAACAACGCCCGCCAGCGCTCGCCCAGGGCTCGCTGCGCGGCGTCGTCGCTGTCGGTCCAGCGGGCCACGTCGACCAGCAATGACCATTCGGTGAAGCGGCGATACGCTTCCAGATGCGCGAGCGGATCGCCAGGGAAGAGGTACGACTTGCTGTCGGCAAACAAGTCGGCCAGCGTCAGGTCGATCGCTCGCACCGTGCGATGAAAATACACCGTGCGAAACAAATCGGCCCGCACGCCCATGAACGAGACGAGCGCAGCCACGCCCCGGGCGTGGATCGTCAGTCCTTGCTCGGTAAAGAAGCTGTAGTGCAGCAGCCTCTCCAGGTCGAAAGCCCGGGCGCTATAGCCCGACATCAGGGCGTCGCGCAGCACGAAGTCCATGTTGTCGATGGTGTAGATGCCGCTGAACAAGCTGCGCAACAGGGTCAGCCAGCGCGGTGTATCGGCAGCCTCGCCCGACTGGGGACGTGCGATCAGGTAGGCGATTTGCGCCGGATCGAGCAGCTCATGCGGCTCGAGCACTCCGTTGGGGTTACGGCGGATGCGGCGCAGCAGGTCGCCCAACTCGTCGGTGATGATCTTGGCGCCGAGCGTTTCGTGGCTGAGCCCGTAACCGGCCAGCAGATGATGGTCGAGAAAGTGTCCAAACGGTCCGTGCCCGACGTCGTGCAGCAGTCCGCCCATCCGTAACAGCGACTCGACGTAGGCCCGGCTGGGGACGTCGGGGCACACCTCGCGCAGGCTGTCGTACAAGGTGTCCGCCGCGCGGCTGCCCAAATGCATCACGCCGACGACATGTTGGAAGCGCGTGTGCTCGGCGGTGGGATAGACCCACCAGGCGGTCTGCAATTGATGAATTTGCCGCAGTCGTTGCACCCAGGGGTGGTCGATGATCTGCCGCTCGGACACTTCGCCGGCGGCCAGTCCCCGTTGCGAGACGAAGGGGATATAACCGTGCACGGCATCGTGGCTGAGGTTCTCGCTCTGGAAGTCGCGCATGGCAGTAGATCGGACGAAACGCCCGGCGTTTTTTTGCGTTGGATGCCCCAAATTCTACCGCCTGGGACGTGCGTGGAGCAGGCGGAATCGAGCGGGCGAAATCCGGACTTGTGAAGTCGCCCCTCGAACCGTTAAAGTTTCGCCAGTCTAGCCGATCGGCCAAGCGCGGGTATGACCAGGAAATGGCGTCCCAAGGCGCATGCCGGTTGTCGGCGAGCGACTGGACTTGCCTGCTCGGTAAGCGGTATGGCGCGACCGCTCGGCATTGCATGGTTCCTGGCAAGATAGCCGAACTAGTAAGACTAGTGGTCCGGGCATACCATTGTCTGGGCCGAATCCCGTGCGCCCTCCCGTCTCGAAGCGTGTAGCCAAGGAGAAGCCAACGTGTCGCGTCTCTTGCACTGGGTCTTTGCAACCGTTGCGGCCGTTGTGCTTGCCACGGATTCCGCCGTTATCGCAGCCGTTCCTCCCGCCGAAACCCTGGTGCCCGACACCACCGAAGGCTTCCTGGCCGTCGGCTCGATCGACGAGTTGAAGGCGGCCTGGAACAAGACCCAATTGGGTCAGTTGATGAATGACCCGGCGATGAAGCCGTTCATGGACAGCTTTCGAGAGCAGATGACCGAGCGTTGGACCAAGAGCCATCGCAAGTTGGGCATTAGCTGGGACGATTTGGACGGGGTGCCCACCGGCGAAGTGTCGCTGTCGATGATTCGTCCCTCGGAAAAAGTGGTGGTGTTGGCCGTCACCGCGGACGTGACCGACCACCTGGAGCAGGCCAACGAATTGCTGCGCAAGATCGAGCGCAACCTGGCCGATCGCAAAGCGGTGCGCAGCGAACGCAACGCGCACGGCGCGAAAGTGACCGTGTTCGACATTCCAGCTTACGAGGACAATCCGGCGCGGCAGGTGGCCTATTGCTTGCAGGACGACCTGCTGGTGGCGGCCGACAACCTGGGCGTGGTCGAGGACATCCTGGCCCGCCTGGTCGCAGCCAAAACGGACAGCCTGGCCAAGCTGCCGGCGTTCGACGGGATCACGAAGCGCTGTTTGACGGCGGCCGGCGAGCTCAAACCGCACGCGCGCTGGTTCATCGACCCGTTTGGCTATGCCGACGCGGTGCGCGTGCTGGAAACGGCCGAGCAGCCGCGCAAAAAAGGCCAGGACATGCTGAAGATTCTCAAGAACCAGGGCTTCACGGCCATCGAGGGCGTGGGCGGGTTCATCAACTTCTACGATCAGCCCTACGAGATGCTGCACCGCACGTTCATCTATGCTCCGGGCAACAAGAGCGACGAGCGGTTCGCATTGGCCGCCCGCATGCTGCAGTTGCCCAACGGCGGCGATTTTCTGCCGCCCGCTTGGGTGCCGCGCGACGTGGCCAGCTATGTAGCGGCGAATCTCGATACCAAGAACGCGTTCGAAATGTCCAAGACGCTGGTCAATGAGATCGTGGGCGACGAAGTGTTCGAGGACGTCATCGAGTCGATCCACACCGACGAAAACGGCCCGATGATCGACGTTCGCGGCGAATTCATTGCCTATCTGGGCAACCGCGTCACGATCATCTCTGACTTGCAATTGCCGATCACTCCCAAGAGCGAGCGGATGCTGTTCGCCGTCGAGACGAATAACCCCGACGGGCTGGCGGCCACGCTCCGCAAGCAAATGGAGACGGATGAGGACGCCCACGAACGGATGATCAACGGGCACGTAGTCTGGGAAATCGTGGACGAGCAGACGGAACTGCCCATGGTCACGATCGAAACCGGATCGGATTTCGGCTTCGGCAACGCGGGCGGCGGCGAGGAAGAGGAAGAGATGGAGGAAGAAAAGCCGCTGTTGCCCAATTCGGCCGTGACCGTGGCGCACGGGCAACTGCTGGTGGCCTCGCACATCGACATCCTGGCCAAGGTGCTGGCCGACGAGTCGGTGCGCGGCACGCTGGGCGCCAGCAGCGATTTCCTGCGCGTCGAGGAGCAGTTGGGCCAGTTGAAGCTGCCCGAGCAATCGGCGCAGTTGTTCACCCGCACGGACGACGCCTATCGGGGCGTCTACGAGTTGTTGAAGACCGGACGCATGCCGGAATCGGAATCGATGGTCGGCAAGTTGCTCAACAACTTGCTGGGCGAAGGCAAGGAAGGCGTGCTGCGCGAGCAACAGATCGACGGCAGCAAGCTGCCCGACTACGACCTGGTGCGGCGCTATCTCGGTCCGGCCGGGCTGACGGCCACCACCGAGGACAACGGCTGGATGCTGACCGGCTTTACGCTTCTCAAGGAAGTCGAGCAGCCCGAGACCGACGAGCGCCCCAGCGAGACGACGGCGCAGGCGAAGTAAACCAACTTCGGCGGCAGCACGCGACCCTAGCGAGTGTCGACCTTGGCCCAGAACGGGTGCAGGCGGTCGGCGCGGGTGCGGGCGTCCTCCAGCAGCACGGCCAGATCGGGTTCGATCATCGCGCCGCCGCTCTTGAGCGTGCGACCATTGACGGTGATGGGCACGCGCTGGTTGAAGTCGACCATCTCGGGCGACAACCATAGCGTGGTCGTGCAGTCGCCGGCGCTGAGCGAGACGCCGTTGTTGGCGGTGCGCTTGCCGGTGATGCTCAACGGGCGCACGCCGCGATCGGGCGGCCACTGTACGGGGTCGACCATCGCCCGCTCGGGGAAATCGCTCCCCTCGAACCACCAAAAGTAATTGTCCCATGGCCGCATGGTCGAGACGGTGAACTCCTTGGGGAAGAAGTCTCGCTGCCGGCGGCTCATCCAGTCGAACATGTTGCGGATGTCTTCGTAAAAGTCCTCGTGCCCGCGGCCGATATACTCGCTGACGGTGACGTCGAAGCGGCCGCGCATGTAGCGGTTGAGGTCGGCCGCGTTCTTGATCGTCTTGTCGCCGTCCAACTCGCCGGCGACGAAGTAGAACGGCACGTGCGCCGCGTTCTCCCAATAGCGGGAGCAGTACTTGTCGACTTCTGCCACGACGGGGATCACTCCGGCCCACGTGTCGGGATGGGCCAGGCCGATGTCCCAGGCCGCCGTCCCGCCCATCGAGTGGCCCGAGAGGTACACGCGGTCGGTGTCGATCGAAAACCGCCGGCACGCGTCGCGCAAACTGGTGAGCACGGCGGAATGCTCGCGGGCGGTGAAGCCGTGTTGGGTTTGCGCCGTCTTGGCCCAATCCACCGCGATCACGATGTACCCAAAGCGGGTGGCCTGGCCCAGCCGCTTGCCGTCATCGTTCGAGGCGCCGGCCCACCAGTCGATCTGCTGTAACGGCGTGGTGCCGGCGCCGTTGAGCGTGACGATGGTCGGATAGCGGACGAACGGATCGTACTGCGGCGGAAGCTGCACGAAGGACGTTACGTCGGGCTCGTCTGGGATGCCTACCGGCACCGTCAGCTCATAGAGGCCGGGTTGCTCTCGCGAGGGCAGGGGAGTCTCCAGCGGCGGTTTCATGTTGGCGAGCAGTTTGGCGATCTGTGGCGCCGACGCACCCTCGTTCGCATTGATTTGCTCCAGCAACTGGTCGCGGTTCACTTTGCCCGCTTCATTGAGATAGCGACGCACCAGCTCGCGCACCTGTACCAACGACAGCGTGATCGCCAGGTTCGTGTCGCCCCGATTCGGCCCCAGCAGCCAACCGCTGATGGCCAGCGACACCTTTTGTTCGCCGCTTAGTTTCGCGTCGTCGCGCAGCCGCAAATAATCGGCCAGGCGGCTGATCGAGTTCAGACCCAGCTCGCGGCCCATCTCGTCGAGCATGGCCTCGCACTGCTCGCATTGCGCGCCTTCGCTCATGGCCCCGATATGGGCTTTGAGCTCGTCGTAGGTCCGTTTCAGCGTGGCCTGCTGCTGCTTGTATTCGTCGATCATTTCCTTGACCTGCTGCAGGATCTCTCCGGCGATGTCCTCGGAGGGAAACCGCTCGAGCAGGCTGTAGGCCAAGGCGTGCTGCCGGGCATCGATGCGAACGTCGATCTCGGCCAGAATGTTGCGCGCGTTCATCTGACGCAGAGCGCGCACCTGGGAAGAAAGCTGGCTCTCCTCAGGAAAGTCCTTGACGATCTGTTCCAGCTTCTGTTGCGCCTCTTTATAGCGCTCGCACTGCAACAGCAGCCGCACGACTTTGATTCGTTGATCGATGCTCTTCGGATTGATGGTATGCGAAAGGATCGCTTCCAGCGTTTCGGTGGGGATCGAGCTGGTCGCGATCCGCATGTCCCACATGATCGGCTGGCGGCTGCTGGTGCGCATGCCTTCGACCTTGGTCCACTCGGGCGTGATCATGGTGATGCCTTGAATCACTTCGAGCGGGCCCTTGTTGGTGTTCATCGTGAGCGTGCGGCGGCCGTACTCGCTGAAAGGCGTCGTCTTGAGGATCGGACCGACGCTCCGCATCTGATAACCCTGGCTCGCCACGCTTTGCTTGATGGCGATGCGCTCGGGGACCTCGCCCGTGTCGGCTTCCAGGAGTTCCTTAATGCGAAAGGTGGGCACGAAGATGCGCCGCAGGTCATCGTCGACGAAAGTGATGGTCGGCGGTCCCTCGCTATCGGGTTTAAGGGGGTTTTCGGCCATGCCAGCCGTGCGACCGATGCGGCCGCGCAGCGTGCGACCGTCCTTGAGCAGAATGGTCGAGCCGAAGGCGGGCACGGCGCATTGCAGCGCCAGCGCAACCCAGGCGGCAGACCATAAAGTTGACCGCAGCCATGTCCGGTTCCGGCGGCTCATGACGTGCTCCCCAGACGTGCATAAGAAAAACGAGCGCGCGGGCGGCCGTTGACATGGCCCGCTGCTTGGTGACTCGCCTTGTGAGCGAACCGGGCGAGCGGGCGCGCGACGGCGACCTCTTCTATTAGGTTTATTGTGTCGCAGGCGTTTTCGAAGTCAATTGCGACCGATCAAAGTTGCGGATTTACGCCGGATTCGGAAACTCGACGGGCCGCGAATCCGGCAGAAACTGAGTGCCGAAGTAGACCTCGACAACATCGGCCTCGGGGAATTGTCGTTGCAGGTGGTCGAGCTCGGCGGGCGTCAATTTGCCGCTTTCCACGGCAATCGATCGAATGGGCTGGAACCAGGCGGCCGGCGTGGTCCACGCGACGGACCGCGGCGAGGGGTTCTTCCGGCTGCTCTTGTCCATCGCCACCTGGATGCCCCGCGATCGAAACGCACCGAGCAATTGCTGGCGCGACCGCATTTGGGCCAGCGTCCAGCCACAGAATAGCGCAACCAGGGTGATGAGCGCAAAAAGCGCTCGCGTCGAAAATCGCAGCCGCGGAAGTTTCACCATAGAGCTCCTGCCGACGTTCGACCCGACGTGTGTGTCGGGTGAGCGATATTAGCATCCTCCAGGGCACGGAAGTCAATCGCGCGCAACAATCGCCGGGGATTGACCGCGCGCAACAATCGCCGGGGATTGACAGCGCCGACGCGCAGCAGGCATAACTGGACAGCCTGAAGTCCCCAGATAGGCGCCGCCGTGATCTCTCGACGCATCTTAACTGTCTTGCTCGCCATCGGCTGCGTTGCGCCCGTGGCCATCGCCATCGTGGTCGGCGTTGCCCGGCTGCTGGGAGCCATGGATGACGCGGCCGGCGCACTGGCGCTCGAGCGGGTCGCACTGGCGCTGGGCATCGTGTGGGCGATTTCGCTGGTGTGCCTGTTGCTGGCGCTGGCCATCAACGTGCTGGGTCCGCCGGAACACTAAGCGTTGCCCTGATGTGCCACTGGTGGCGCGAGCCACCAGTGCAGCGTCAACGCATAGCCTAGGAGTCAAATCGGGATCCTGGCGCCGCACGGGTGGACTTCGCCACCCGTGGCACGAGTTGGCTGACCGCCGGAACTATGCTCCAACCTCTTTTTCCGCGGGCTCTTCCCAGCGGACGTCCGTGTTGGGAAAGCCGAGGATGAACTCTTTGCCGAATGCCTGCGAGGCCGTCGAGAACCCGCGCGGCACGGCGCGTTCCAGCGAGCGCTCGAGTGCTGCCACGGCGGTCAAGGCCGTGAGCTGATAGCCGCTGGAGGTTTCGAGCGTGGCCGAAGCCTGGCGCCCGCGATCGTCGCTGACGCGGCCCCACAGCGACGACGTGCCGGATGCGAGCTCTGCGGCCGACGGGCCTTTGACATTGCGGTCGACCCAGCGGCTGGCCAGATACTGCAACGGCGCCAGCGAGAGCATCGGCAGCAGGAAGCGGAAGCGGCGCATCGACTTGATCTGCGCCGGCGGGAAGGCGGTGTAGACCTCAATGTTGAGAATGTCCGTCGAGTAGTAGGCGCTGGCTACGTCGCCCCAGGGAATGGTGACGCACATTTGACTTCGCTGGCGAAAGGGCACCTCCATCGTCTTCCAGGCCGTGGGCACCGCACGAATTTCTCCATCGATCCGCGCGCGGCCGCCGGCGGGCATGGCTTCCAACATCGTCTTGGTCGTGCCGGGGCTAAGCCCGCCGAGCGCGGTGAACGCCAACTGCAGCACGCGCGCGCCGGGCAGTCGATCGGCCAGCATCGCGGCCAGGCAATCGCTGGGCACCACGTCGAAGCCCACGGCCGGAATCAGCGCGACGCCGGCATCCTTGGCCCGCGGACCAAGCTCGTGGCCCAGCTCGATCACTTCGATTTCACCGGTGATGTCCAAGTAGTCGGCGCCGGCGGCGATGCAGGCGTTCATCATTTGCCGCGCGGTTTTCGAGAACGGCCCGGCACAGTGCAACACCGACGTGTGGCCCGCAAGGCGCTGGGCCAGTTGCGGGTCGTTGATCGCGAAACAAGCAGACGGCAGGTCGAGCTCTTGGGCCAGCTTCTCGACGGCCTCGGCGTTGCGCCCGGCCAACGTCGGCTTCAATCCGCGCTCGACGGCGTGCCGGGCGATCAGCCGCCCTGTGTAGCCATTGGCGCCATAGATCATGGCGCGAGGTTGTTTGGTCATGGCTCGTTACCCAAAGTACTGAACGCCTGATTCTATGCAATGATCTCGCGGCGGCGATTCAGATAGTCCCAGACGACGTAGCGGTCGAGATCGCGGCCGGCGGTGAAGAATACGCGGCCCTTGGTCGACTCGGCCAGCTTATAGGCAAATTGCACGTCTTCGCTCGATTGCGACCAACTGGGCAGCAGAAAGATGTTGATCGTGATGCCGTCGCGCTGGCACAGCCCGCCCTCGCGGAGCGTGGCGATCTCCGTGCGGCTGGTGGGCGGGTACATCAGGTACAGGTGCGGCGGCTCCATGTGCGCCGTGGGCAGGCCATCGGTGATGAGGATGATCTGCCGGTTGGGCGTATCTTGCAGCGCCAGATACTGCCGGCCCATCTGCAGCGCGTGCTGGATGTTGGTGAAATGCGGCGGAATGTAATACTCGCTGACGTCCTCGCGGCTCATGTCCACGCGGAACCGCACCACCGGATCGAACACGGTCACCGGCTTGGGCATGAGCGAAGCGATGTCGCCAGCACGCACCGGCTTGGCGAAGCTGTACATCTCGACGAACTGCAAGTAGTCGCCCGGATACTCGCGGCGGATGAGCCCTTCGAGCGCTAGCGCCATGCGTTTCACGTGGACGTACAACCCGCCGTAGCGCATCGAGCCGCTCATGTCCATCAACACCACCGTGGCGCACTTGGGCGTGTTGCGCGTGCGGTGAATCTCGATGTCCTCCTGCTTCAGGCGAATCGGCAAGCCGGGGCCGGAGCGAATCATGGCGTTAATGAGCGAGGCGGGCATGTCCATGTTGGCCACCGAGTCGCCGAACTCGTATTGCTTGGTGCGTTGCAGTTCGACGGCCCCTTCGCCCACCACGGGTCCCTGGTGGCGACCGGTGCGCGACGCTTGCAGATTGTTGAAGATGCGCTCGAGCAATTTTCCCTGGAAGAGTCGATAGGCCTTGGGCGTGAGCTGATAGCCCTTGGGTCCCCGTTCCAGGCCCTGTTGCTCCGCCATCTGGCGCATGTAGTCTTCGATTTGCTTTTGTAGCTGGTTGAGCTTGTCGACCTCGCCGGGCTCGGCAAATTGGGCGAGCTCCTCCAGATCGATGATGCCGATTTGCGCGGTCTTGGCGGCTTCGGCGAGTTGCTCGAGCAGCCGGTCGATCATTTCCAGTTCTTCTTTGATCTGGAGCGCCTCGGGCACGGACATGGGCGTGCGGCCGGTGAACTCGTATTTCGAGGCCAGCTCGTCGATCTGGTACTTCTCGCCCAGACGTGCCACCAGTTGCACCAACTCGCGAGCAAAGCGCGAGGTGTCGTCGCCCAAGCGATACCAGAGCCGCTCCAGATCGCGGATTTGCTCTTCGGCGACCGCTTGCTCGAAGCGCTTCCGCACGTCGCGTGGCGGCTTGATCGATTCGCCCAGACTGCGATAGTTCTGCCGCGCGGCCTTCATGACACGGTCGGTCTCGTATTTTTCCAGGATCTTCCGCTTGCGCTCCTGGAGCATGGCCCGCAAGGCTTCGATGCTGGGACCGAAGCCGGCGATCTGGCTGGGATCGAGATGGATGGCGCGGGCCAGTTCCTCGTCGGTCAATTCGCGCATATCGCCATACATGAGCATGTGCTCGAAGGCGGGCGACACCAGGTCGGGCGGCGGCTGGGTGGGGCTGGGAAAATGCTGGGGATCGAACTTCTGATAGGTGTGGATCACACCGCCCAGCGTCTTGCGATTGCTCATGCGATCCCCGGCCTTCTGCTCACTTGAATTCGTAGACAATGCGCCCGCGGTGCTGCGCGCGGGAGATGCGGTCCGAGGCGTACAGCCCGGCCAACACGAACTCGACGCACGCGGCGCGCATGGCGGGCTCGCTCGAGGCGTTCACTTCGAAGGCCTTCTCCCAGGCGGGCGGCACGCGGGTGAGCCGCTGGGCGTAGCTTTCCGAGGGGAGCATGTCGCCCACTTCGATGCGCACGCCTTGCGAAAAGATCTCGGAAATCTCTTCCAGCCCGTGCCGGTCGACGTACTCGTCGAAGACAGTGCGGATGGCTTCGGCCACGATGGCGTCGAGCACCTGCCGCTCGGACATTTGATGGCTGCCCATCATGTCGAGTTCGAGCTTGCCGAGCGACGAGCTATAGAGGTGCCCCAGATCGCTGATCCGCGGCACCGCGGGGCGCTCGCCCAGGATGGCGCCCCGCTGCCGGGCACTGGCGTTCATGGTGCGTTAGTTGGCGATGCTGAACCGCGCGCTGACGCCCGACTGGTGGTCGATGTATTTCGAAGCCCGGGCCGCGATGCTGATTTGCTCGACGATTTCGCGCATGAAGTAAGGCACGACCACCGGGAAGTCGCCATCCAACTCGACCGCGGATTCCTGCTCCATGATCTGGATGCCCAGGTCGCGCTCGCGCGGATAGTGCGTGTGAATGACCGAGCCGATGCGATCCTTGAGCTGCGGAATCACCTTGCCGCTGCGGTTGTAGGTGGCGGGATTGGCCGAGAACAGGATCAACACGTCGATGTCGAAATTGATGGGATAGCCGCGAATCTGCACGTCGCGCTCTTCCAGAATGTTGAACAGGCCCACTTGCACCAGCTCATCCAGCTCGGGCAACTCGTTGATGGCGAAGATGCCGCGGTGCATGCGCGGAATGAGCCCGAAGTGCAGTGCCTCTTCGGCCGACATGCTGGCGCCGCCGGCCAGCTTGGCGGGGTCGATCTCGCCGATGATGTCGGCAAACTTGGTGCCGGGGGCCAGTCGCTCGGCATAGCGGGCGCTGCGCGGCCACCAGGCGATGGGCACTTCCTCCTCCGGAACGCTGGCCACCAGTTCCTTGCACACGCGGGTGATCGGCCGACACGGATCGTCGTGCAAGGGCGCTTGGGGAAGATCGATGTAGGGAAGCTCGTCATCGAGAAAGCGAGACAGTGCGCGCATCAAGCGGCTCTTGGCCTGTCCCTTCTCGCCCAGGAAGAGCATGTCGTGCTGAGCGATCAGCGCCAGGTTGATTTCGGGTATGACGGTGTCGTCGTAGCCGACGATGCCGGGAAACAATTCGTCCCCGCGGCTCAGCATGGCGATGAAGTTGTCGTAGATCTCCCGCTTGACGGTCTTGGAAGTCCAGCCGCTTGCACGCAGGTCGGCCAGCGTGGCGGGTTTGGTGGTCGTAGTCATCGGGCACTTTCGTGGGGCAATCTTGGCAAATCCGCGCGAACCGGTCGTATTGTACCAGCCGCGGCAAGCCAAGGGATTATAGCGCACGCGGCCGCCGGACCAACCCAATGGGGTGGCGACGTCGCCAGGATGGCAACTAGTAACCTGTTGAAAAATGCCGTCGTGGCATTTTTCAACCTCGCCAAGTGCGAAGCAAAGCTTTGCACGGCTCGCAGAATAGCGACTTACGTCGCTATTCTGCCATCGCATTCATGCGATGTCGCAGCCTCTTGAATTCTTCAACAGGCCGCTAGCTCATTCGAAGGCGTCGAACACTTCGCCGCCGGCGCGGGTGCCCAGCGCCTGCCACAGCCGCGGATCGACCAGATTGCCGATGATCCGCACCGAGCCGTCGCAGAACAGGAAGTTGACGCCGTCGGCGTGCTCGCTGTTGGAGTCTTCCACGTGGTCGAGCGGATTGTTGGGCACGCGGGCTTCCTCGGCCTCGCCCGTGTTGGTAAGCACCAGGACGGGCGGTCCTTCGACCTCGAACTCCGGATTCGAAGGAGGCACGCCCGCGCCGGTGACGGCGCCCACCCAGGTGGTTTGCGGAGAACGTCGGCCGCCGCGCTCGCCGACCATCAGCGTTTTGGAGGTGCCATCGGAGATTTGGGCCGTGCTGAAGCGGCGATTGCGCACCAGCACGCCGGCGCCGGTGTCGGGGAAGCCGGAAACCTCGAGCGTGCCCCCCACGCCCACATAGTTGGCGAAAGCCAGCGTCGTCAGCGGCTCGACGTCCTCGTTCGTCACGTCGAACGTGGGACGGTCGGTGATATCCGAGGGGCAGAGGAATACGGGCAGCCGGGTGACGCGAACGTCGTCATGCACAGGGTCGAGAATCTCACGCTCCAAGTTGACCCGCACGTTCGCCTCCTCCAAATACCCGAGCAAGTGCGCGGCCCAGCCCCAGCCGGGACCGAGACCCTCGCCGTCGGTCGTTTCGGCCCGCGACACGAAGCCTGGCGGAAAACGGCCCGTGGCCGCGTGAAAATTGTGCATGGCGACGCCGATCTGGCGCAGATTGTTCTGGCACTGCGACCGGCGTGCCGCCTCGCGCGAGGCCTGAATCGCCGGCAGCAGCAGCGCGACCAGCGACCCGATAATGGCGATCACGACCAGTAGCTCGACGAGCGTAAAACCGCGTCGAAGTTGATGAAGACGAACGAACATGTTCGATGAACTCCCCGGAAGTCGTTGCGCAAGCGCGCATGGCGAAACCGCACGAATGCCGAGCAAAGTTCAGCGCGAAAACGGCGCTACTCAAAGCGGGTCGCGCGCCAAGATTCGGTCGGCAACTGTCAGCCGACCAGGGGAGGAGCCCGCGCGTGCGCGAAATCGAGCGGGCGGCGGACGGGATCGTCGGACGTCGCCAGCGCCAGGGGAATGCTGCGCTCGTGATGCGCATCGGCCTCGATGGCGGTCACCGGAGCGACCGGCTGAGCGAGGAACCGGCACACGGCGCAATCGTCGTCGTGATGCACCGGCGGCGTGGGCCCGTCGCGTTCGGTCGCAAGATAATCAGCGGAATGATGATGATGATGGCCGCAGTGGGCCGTTTCACCGGGGGCCGCGTGATGCGCATGATCGTGCATCAAGCCGCCAGCCGTGACGGCCAGCAGATAGGCAGCCAACGCCAGCGCAGTGAGCAGCGGATGTTTGCGCGGTCCGACCATAATGACAACGGCTAATAGGTGACCAAACCTACCGCCACTCTACAGACGCCGGACGGGTCGGGTCAATGGACATGCTTGGGGCCCCTGCGGGGGAGCGGGCTACTTTAGCGTCGCTTTGTACGAGTTCAGCGTGACATGGGCCTGGCCCTGGTGATGGGCTTCGTGCCAGGGGAGCAGGTGGAGCACGTTGAGCATCGTCAGCTTGCGCTGCGCCAGGGGGGTCGGAATCTCACCCAGCCGATCGTCCGAATAGCCGCCCAGGGTTGCCAGCAGCCGTTCGCGCGATTCGCCCAGCACCTGGCGGATCAGCGCGGCCGTGGGCACGTCGTCGTCGCATGTGCTGCCGCCGCGAAAGCGCGGCCACAGCTCGGTCCACTTGCCCGGCTTCTCGGGCGCCAATCGCTCGCTGGCAAAGATCTCCTCGGTAATGCCGATGTGCATCAACTGCCAGCCGATGTGCGCCCGCCCGGGACCGAGGCGAAAGGCCAGCGCCGCCGCGGGGTCGGCCAGCTTTTCAATCTCGTCGAGCGTGGCCAACGTGCGCGCGCGGGTGAAGGCGTAGCCGTCGGTGAGGATCTTGATCTGGTTCATGGGGATCAACCTTGCATGGAATCGTAGCCGCGATGCAACTATCGGGATGATACGGCCGCGCGGGTGAATTGGCTAGAACCGCGTCGACGGTTCCTCGTCGACAACCTCTAGCTTGGCGCCGTCCGCCGCGAAATGCTGGCTCGAACATGCACAAA